>CBDVDJ010000107.1:0-7807 GCA_965372695.1 uncultured bacterium | reverse complement strand
CGTGGCTGTTAACGGTCACTGTCGAACCGGAGCCCGGCGACACGATCCCGCCGGCGCAGGTCGAAACCATCAGCGCCGAACCGGGACCTCTTCCGGGTAAGGTCATCGTCCGGTGGCGGGCCGTCGGCGACGACGGAGTCGAGGGCCGCGCCGCGCGTTACCTTGTGGCGACGAGCAGTTTTCCGATCGTCGACGAGTGGACGTGGCAGCTTTCAGAGATAGCCGTCGTCGACGGAGGATCCGTCGAGCCCGGCACGGAGATGTCGCGTACCGTCAGCGGGCCGGACGCGGCGCAGTACACGACGGCGGTGGTACGCGCCATCGACGATTCCGAAAATATCTCGAGTATCGGCCCGTATGCGGAGGGCATTTCGCGGGGCTTCTCGTACGGTGGAGAGGTGCGCGACCTTTTAACGGGCGATCCGATCGCCGGGGCCGAGGTTGTCGCCGGCGACCACACCGTCGTGACCGGCACAGACGGCCGGTGGAGTATGGAAGAGATGCCGTTCATATCACAGGGAATCGTGATTTCGGACGACGGGGTCGAAGGCGATATCGGGGACTACTACGATTTCAGGCTTCAGGAACCGAATTCACACGGCGCTTTTCACCGGGTATCCATGTTTCCCCATTATCCGCTGCAGTCGACGCGGTACACCGGTTTTCTCCAGTTCTTCCTGGTGATGACGGACAACCCCGCCATTCCTTATCCCACCTACCTGCGGCACTGGGACCTGCCGATCAACGTCTACGCCGAACCCGCCACCTACGGCGTCGGCGACCTCGCCCTCGACTACAAGGCGACGGTGGAACGGGTGGCCGTGGAACTGAACGACCACCTGGGGTTCGCCGCTTTTCAGGCGGTTGAATCCCCGCCCGATACCGGCGTCGTGTGCACATACGACCCGGATCTTTACGCGGACAATTTCGGCTACCTGGAATTTACGGATGACTGGTACCCCGTCAGGGGCGAGATCGAGTTCCGGACTATCTGGAACGCGGGAAACGTAGCATCGTTCGAGCGGGTCATCCGTCACGAACTCGGTCACGCGCTCGGACTGCGGCACAGCCTCGACCCGGACCACCTGATGGTGGGCGGCCAGTCGCCTCGGGTGGCCAACTTCAGCGAGGACGAGCTCAACTTGCTGACACTCATGTATTACTTCACCGGTGAAATGGCGGTCGGTGCTTACATCGAGGACTGAACGCACCCCGACGTTTCTTCCTGGAATAACGCCATTAAGTCATGACAATATGGCATTAGCTGACCTGTTTCGTGGCCAACGCTTCCCGGCGTTGATTGTTAACCTTCTGTCATTATTATAAATAGAACGATATCTACGCACGGTTCCAGCTGGCACCAATCGTGCGTTGTACCTCTATGATCGCCGCATCAGCCGCCCGCCTGGCGGCACATACGGCGCGAATACACGGAGGTAGAAAATATGATGATGGACAAGTTTACAGAAAAAGCACAAAAGGCGATCCAGGGAGCCGGCGAACTCGCCTTCCTGAAGCGTCATCCTGAAATCAATGCCTGGCACCTTCTCCAGTCGCTGCTCGAGCAGGAAGACGGCCTGGTCTCACCGATGCTCGCGCGGCTCGGTGTGGACACCGTTCGTGCGGGAGAAGTGATTGAGCGAAATCTGGAGAGTTCCCCCACGCAGGAAGGCGACGGGCAGGCGCGGATGTCGGCCGATTTCAGCTCGGTGCTCCAGGACGGCTATGCGAGTGCCGGCAAGCTGGGGGCCACGCTCGTTTCGACGGAGCATCTGCTGCTCGCGATGGCGGGAGACGAAAAGTCGGCCGTTGGCGAGTACCTGGTTTCGATCGGTGTCAATCGCGATGCCGTATTGCGGGTGCTCGAGGACATGCGCGGCAAAGAGACGGCGGACGGTCCGAATCCGGATACTGAGGAGAAAATGAGTATGCTGGAAAAATTCACCATCGATCTGACGAGTCGCGCTGCCGACGGCAAACTCGACCCGGTCATTGGCCGGGACGAGGAAATCCGGCGCGTCAGCCAGGTGCTGTCCCGTCGTACGAAGAACAATCCCGTCCTGATCGGCGACCCGGGCGTGGGCAAGACGGCCGTCGTCGAAGGGCTCGCCCAGCGAATTGCCGATGGCGACGTACCGGAAGCCCTCAAGAGCAAGCGCCTCCTGGCGCTCGACATGGGGTCTCTCGTGGCGGGCACCAAATTCCGCGGCGAATTCGAAGAGCGCTTCAAGGGGCTGCTCAAGGCGATCCAGAAAGCCGAAGGCGAGGTCATCCTCTTCATCGACGAATTGCACACGCTCGTCGGCGCCGGGGCGGCCGAAGGGTCTCTCGACGCGTCGAACATGATCAAGCCGGCGCTGGCGCGGGGTGAGCTGCGCTGTGTGGGGGCGACGACGATGGACGAGCACCGCAAATACATCGAAAAGGACGCGGCGCTCGAGCGGCGCTTCCAGGTCGTCGTTGTCCGTGAGCCGAGTGTCTCCGACACGATCGCGATTCTGCGCGGACTGAAGGAACGTTACGAGGTGCACCACGGGGTAAAGATCACGGATAGTGCACTGGTGGCGGCGGCGAGACTGTCCGACCGCTACATTACTGCACGATTTCTGCCGGACAAGGCAATCGACCTGATCGACGAGGCGGCCTCGAAGTTGAAGCTGGAGCTGGACAGTTTTCCCGCCGATATGATGGCGAACAAGGAACGGATCACACAGCTCACCATCGAGGCCCAGGTCATGGGCAAAGAAAGAGACAAGGAATCGAAGAAGCGGCTGGACGAGATCCGGCGGGAGCTGGCGGAGCTCGAAGAGGTCCACGCCGGCCAGATGATCCGCTGGGAAAACGAGAAACGGGTGATCGATGTGATTCGTGCGACAAAACACGAAATCGAGGAGGCCCGCCGCGAGGAACACCTGGCCGGGCGCGACAACGACCTGGACCGGGTCGGCGAGATCCGGTACGGCCTGATTCCGGAACTCGAGTCGAAGCTTTCCGGTGCGAACGGCGAGCTGGCCGAGCTACAACGAGACGGCGGCATTTTGTGCGAAGAAGTGGGCGCCGAGGAGATTAGTCAAATTGTCGCCCGCTGGACGGGGATTCCGGTCGGCAGGATGCTGGAGACGGAACGCGAAAAACTGCTCCGTCTCGAAAACGCTCTCGGCGAAAGGGTTGTCGGACAACGCAAGGCCATAGGGGCGGTCTCGGAGGCGATTCGCCGGGTTCGAGCCGGGCTGGGCTCGCCGGACCAGCCGATTGGTTCCTTCGTATTCGTGGGTCCGACGGGAGTGGGGAAGACCGAACTGGCGAAAGCGCTGGCGGAAACACTATTCGATGACGAGTCGCGCATCGTCAGGGTCGACATGTCGGAGTACATGGAGAAACACTCTGTGTCACGACTCATCGGAGCGCCTCCGGGGTACATCGGCTACGATGAGGGAGGCTACCTGACCGAAGCGGTCCGAAGGCAGCCCTACTCGGTCGTTCTCCTCGACGAGATCGAAAAGGCACACCCCGACGTGTTCAACGTTTTGCTGCAGATCATGGACGACGGCAGACTCACCGACGGCCACGGACGCACGGTGGATTTTTCGAACGCGCTCGTTATCATGACGTCGAATCTGGGTACTTCGTCGGAGGGTTATCTCAATCACGCCGACATGGAATCGTCGGTGATAAAGGCGATGCACGCGGCATTCAAACCGGAGTTCATCAACAGGCTCGACGACATGATTGTGTTCCACACTCTGGAAGAGGAAGACATGACGGCGATCACACGCCTCCAGATCCGGGAACTGGCACGCAAGCTGGCGGCCAGGGGGTTGTCGCTGGATGTCTCGGACGAGGTCGTTGCGATGCTCGCCCGCGACGGTTACGACCCGGTCTACGGGGCGCGGCCGCTGAAACGCCTGGTCCGGAAGTCGATCGAGAACGGAATCGCGACGGCGATACTCGCAGAATCGATTGCGGATGGCGACACGATCGTCATTCGTCTCGTCGATGGAGAGGTGTACTTTGACACGATCCGCTCCGATGAAAAACTCACCGCCTGAGCGGCTGCCGGCCCGGGATCTTCCGGGCCGGCGCATAACTGATTGTTATCTAGTTCTTTGCAAGATTCGTCGTCAGCGTGGTTGGTAATTCCGCCGCCGCATCGCTCGTAGTGCGGACAGGGCCGGATCGCCGGGACTTCCACGACCGGCTTGTGGCCCGTCCGTATCACGCAATCCCTGTTTCGCGTTGACTTTATCCCTTGAACCGTGTATAATCAGAAACCACTCGGATGGTGTGTCGAAACTACTTTTCCGTGGAAATCCTCTAAGGAGACCGACTGCAGTCACTGCTACGCATGTGTAGTTTACATCAATAGATCTACCTGCTCTCAATTGTTTTACTCGGTTGTTTTGATTACAGGGTCAAAAGCTTGACAAATCGTTAGAGCTGGGGAGTTTGCGAGCCCTTCATCGTGCTTTTCATCAAGGAGGGGTGATGACACAGCATCGCCGCCGATCGTGCATTCTCCTTGTTCTGTCCTCTTTGTTTTTGTTTGCGACGTTAAACGGTATCCCGCCGGCGCAAGCGGCGGGGTTGGTGTACACGGTTACGCTGGATCCGGCCCGGGTGGTTCTGGATACCCGGGGTGGTGAGGCTTCGGTCCGTGTAGACGACCGCGCGTGGTTCACTCTGACCGACGAGGGACTGCCGGCGCTGCCGTACCGGGTCGTGAGCTTCGTGCTCCCGCAAGGGGAACTCGTCGAACGCGTCGAGTTCGTTCCCGGTGAATCGGTTGTGCTCGTTGAAGGAACCACGGTTCAGCTGGCGTCTCCCGTCGTCAGTCACGATGGCCTGACGGGGAGCGCGGCACCGCTCGTCGCCGGTGGAGACGGCGTATATCCGCCGGTGCACGGCAAGTATCTGGGTACGGGGTATCTGCACGGCCGGGCAGTGGCCAGTGTTGCCGTGTTCTCTCTGCGTGCCGATGCGGGACGTGTCGTGCTGACGAACTCGATTACCGTTAACGTTGTTACACGGACAGGACAACCGGATATCGAAGTGGTAACGCGGCAGCGCCGCGTCGACGGTTTTCGCCCGCGCGTCGCGCGGGAACTGGCCTCGTTCGTGGTAAACGTCGACGAAGCGAACCGATATATTTTCGACGATGTCGTCGTCGACAAGAAACGCGGCGGATTCCAGCCGTCCTCCTTCCCGTCGCTCGAAGGCAGCCCGGTCGAGTACGTGATCATTACGACCGACGCGCTGGCGGCCGACTGGCAGACGCTCGCCGACTGGAAGACCGACAAAGGTGTTCCGACCGTTATCCGCACTGTGGAGTGGATCGCGGCTAACTACCGCAACGGGTCGGATCTCCAGGAGACGATCAGAAACTTCGTGAAGGATGCGTACGCCAGGTGGGGCGTGACGTATGTCTTGCTCGGCGGTGACGCGGAACTGATTCCGGTCCGCCGGGGCGCGAGTTTTTATCTGGGCGACAAGTTCGTCCCCGTCGACATGTATTACGGGTGTCTCGATGGCGACTGGAACGCCGATCACGACGAGTATTTCGGCGAAGGGGGGTCGGTGGACAATACCGACCTTTACAGCGAAGTTTACATCGGCCGCCTGCCCGTCCACAACGGGAGCGACGTCAACCTCCTCACTTCCAAAATAATCACGTACGAAACCACGACGGATTCCGGGTTTTCGTCCTCCTACCTGTTCCTGGCCGAAGTGCTCTATCCGTACTTGTGGAAGTCCGGTGATCCGACGACGATGAACGGGGCGCAGTTCGCCGAAAACGTGTACAACTCGGCTCTCACCGACCCGGACCTGTCCGTAACCCGGATGTACGAAACGGACTATTCCTATCCCGGTTCGGTCCACGAAAGCCGGTCGGCGGCGCTCGATTCGCTCAATACCGGCTTCAACCACATCAACCACATTGGACACGGGTTTCGTTTCAACATGTCGGTCGGCGATGCGGCTATCGTCAACGGGGACGCCGATGTACTCACCAACGGGCCGCGTTACGGCAATTACTATCTCCTCAACTGCACGGCCGTTGCGTTTACGTATTACTGCCTCGGCGAGCACTTTTTGATGTGTCCCACCGGGGGGGCTGTCACGACGGTCGGCGCCAGCGAGAGCGCCTTCCCGATCACATCATCGTTGCTCATGAACGAGTACTACAACCTCCTGTTCAACCAGGGCGTTGTAAATATCGGCGAAACGTTTGCCCGCTCCCGGTTGCCACGCACGGCCATCGCGGCCCTGGCCGACAATTCCGACCTGTGGACGCACTACATCTATGCGATTCTGGCCGATCCCGAACTGCCGCTCTGGACCGACGTTCTCGATCCTCTCGCTGTCACCCATGTGACCGACGTCAACATGGGAGAGAAGCAGGTGACGGTCACGGCGAACTCGGGCGGGCCGGTTGCCGGCGCGCTCGTCTGCCTGACCAAGGGGGAGGACGACTACGAGTACGGCTACACGAATGGTGCCGGGCAGGCAACGTTCAACTTTCGTTCCGAGAGCCCCGGGCAGATCAAAGTGGTGGTGACGGCCCCCAATCACATTCGCTACCAGGGGACGATTACCGTCAACGGCGCGAGCAGTCCATACGTGAGTGTTAACGGAGTGAGCGTCGACGACGACAACATCGACGGGACTTCCGGCAACGGCGATGGAATAATCGATGCCGGCGAAACGGTGGATTTGTGGCTGGAGATGGTCAACTCGGGTGGCAGTGCCAGCGGATCAGTCGATGTAGTGATCGCTACATCGGATCCCGGCGTGACGATCACGGACAATACCGCTTCGGTGGGAATCGTGATGGGTGGAGGCACCCAGCTAGCGGCCGATGCGGTGAGAATGACATTTTCAGCGGCCATCCCGGATGAAGCAGCGGTGCCGTTCGACCTGACGATAAAGGAGAACAGTGTCGACACGTGGGGCGACGAGTTCTCCAGGGTCGTGCACGCGCCGGTGCTGAACCTGGTCTCGTTGAGGGTCGACGACAGCGTGCTCGGTAACGGTAACGGTGTCGTAGATGCCAACGAACAGTTCGCGCTGTATTACATTATCAAGAATTTCGGTACGGGGGCGGCGTACGGGCTGGCCGCGACGCTGGCCGATCTGGACGCTGGTTTTGTCGTGACGGTCGGTGCGGACGGATACCTGGACGTCGGGCCGATGGGACAAGCCGAAAACGCGGGCGGGTTCATCCTGCAGGAACCAGACGTCTCGTCCGAACACCGCCTGGAGATCACCATCTTCGACGGATGGGGCCGGACGTATGTGGACACGTTCGAATTGCGTCCGCCGCTTCCGCCGGACAGCCTCACATTTGATCCGAGCCTGGGTGCCGACCGGTTGTCGGTGACCTGGTTCCACAGTCCGAGTCCGGATGTCGCCCGTTATAATGTGTATCAATCGTTGCAGCCGGGCGGTCCGTACAGCCGTATCAATCTGGATCCGGTCGACCACGCTTTTTTTCTGGCGGCGAACCTCCAGGGCAGCACCCGCTATTATTTTGTGGCGACAGCGGTCGATATGTCGGGGAACGAGAGTTCGCAGTCGGGAGAATTTTCCGGCAGCACCAACCCGCCCCAGTTGCCCGGCTGGCCCATTTCAATGAAGCGCGAAACGGTTAGTTCGCCGGTAATCGGCGACATCGACGGAGACGGAGACCTGGAAATAGTCCAGGGGGACGACAAGGTTTACGCATGGCACCACGACGGCGTCGAACTGATCGACGCCGACGGGAACGCCCAGACGTGGGGCGTGCTTTCGACGGTGGGTGACGAATTCG
>CBDVDJ010000106.1:0-7865 GCA_965372695.1 uncultured bacterium | reverse complement strand
CGACGTAGGACACGTTGTCACTGGACACCACCGACAGGAGTGCCCCGTCACGCAACACTTTGTACACAATCGCGTCCGTCCCGGCGCTTGCCCACGTGATCTCGACGCGGTCTTCGAACGTGGCGTCGGTCGCTGACACCCAGGCGACGGGATCGGGCGGCGCAGCGGGAACTAGGGCCGCCAATGCGATCTGGCCGTTTCCGGTGGCGTCCTCCGTCGCAGTAATGAGGTCGTGACTGAGGTTGTCGGCGACGAACGGCTGGCTCGATAGCGACATTGCCGGGTCTGCATCTGTCCCCGGTGTCTTTTCGATCAGGTTCCAGCCGTCCTGCGAGCGCTCGAATACGTAGACGGCGCCTCTGAACTCGTCCTGCCACGTCGAGGTCACGGAGACGACGTCCCCGTCGATCGACACGAAATGTCCGAAGTGGGCGTACCTGTCGAGGCCTGGGGGTGCAAGCACTTGCTCGAGCGTCCACTCGCCTTCGCTTTGCCTGAAGACATACACGGCCCCTTTGAAGCCGTCGTGCCATTCGGCGCCGACCACGGCGATGTCGCCGCTCGTTGCTACGGCATAATCGAGTGTCGGCGTCACCGAGTCCCGGGCTTGAATTGAATCGACGGGCCCCGCGACTGCCAATGCGGCGGCCGCCACGAACAGGAACCCCCGGGACACGGACAACAGCCTTGTGGTGAAAGCCGCTACGTCCAACATGACATGCTCCCTTTTTAAATGCAGACCGCCCGGCGGGATAACCCGCTGGGCGGTGAAAATGAACTAAAGAATTACTGTGTTCTTTTTATCGGGGATACGATCACGCCATCCGGAAATCCAGGACTGGTGTGTTGTCTTGGTCCGCGGTGTGAACCGGCAGCTCAGTGGAAGTCCGAACAGCATCAGCGCCCCCCTTGGTGTCTTGCTGTTTCGGGATGTCGTTGACCTTTGATTTTCAAGGATTTGGGGGGCGTCTGTCTATGATGCGATTGCATCATTTTTGACCTGCGTGACGGGCATACATACGGGGGCACCCGCCCCTCGGCACCCCTTGATTCCGTCTCGGGGATCGGCTAGTATAGTGGTTTCACATTCTTCCGCGGCCCCCACTCCCGCGGAAGTATTCTATTTAATTCCAATGTCTTACAAAAAGGAGCCGGCAGATGCACAGACCCAACAGGTACGTGGTTCTCGCCTGGACCGTGGTGGTGCTCGCCGCCGCGGTGCCGGCGGCGGCCCAGAACATCGACGCCAAAGAATATTGGCTCGATAACGGCATGCAGGTACTGATGGTCGAGCGGCACGAAGCGCCGACGATCATGTGCGCGATTTTCGCCCGGGTCGGATCGGCGAACGAGTCGACGGGTATCACGGGGATCTCGCACCTCTTCGAACACATGATGTTCAAGGGAACGGAAACGATCGGGACGAAGGACCCGGTGCGCGACCGCGAAATCATGGCGGAGCTCGACGCGGTGCGGTACGAGATGCGCAAGGAAGAGCGGATCATGCGCGAGCAGCTGCGACGCGGCGAGATCGACGACATGCTCGATCCCGAGGCGAAGACGGACCGCTACCGCGAGCTGGACGCGCAGTTCGACGCCTTGATCCTGGAGCAGCGCGAGCTGATCATCAAGGACCAGCTCGACGAGATCTACAGCAAGAACGGCGGCTTCTTTCTCAACGCGTTTACCGCCGACGACATGACGGGCTATTTTATCCGGCTCCCGTCGAACAAGATCGAGCTCTTCATGTGGCTCGAGTCGGACCGTTTCGGCGGGCCGGTATTCCGGGAGTTCTACTCGGAGCGCAACGTCGTTCGCGAGGAAAGACGCCGCGGCGTCGACTCGACGCCGACGGGCCTGGTGGAAGAGGACTTCCGTTCGATGTTCTGGAAGTCGTCCTCGTACCACTGGGACGTCATCGGATGGTCGTCCGACCTGGGCAGCATCACCCGCGAACAGGCCAACCTGTATTACGACATCTACTACGCGCCCAATAACCTCACCATGATCCTCGTCGGCGACCTCAATCCCGACGATACGATCAAGTTGGTCAAACAATACTTCGAGCGCATCCCCCGCGGGGCCACCGAGCCCCCCGACGTGATCACGCTCGAGGAACCACAGCACGGAGAAAAACGGCTCATCGCCGAAGCGGAGACGAGCCCGACGGCGGAAATCTGGTACCACACCGTCGCCTGGAAACACCCGGACAGCTACCCCCTCCAGGTCATGGCCGGCGTCATGAACGGCAAGACCGGGCGCCTGTACAAGAAGCTCGTCGAGGAAAAAGAGATCGCCAAGAGCTCGGCGCGCGGCGGCATGATGATGTTCGGCGGCGGAGGGCTCGAAGTCAACGCCAACCAGGAGTCGATGAAATACGCCGGAGCGTTCCAGTTGAGCGCGACGGGTGTATCGGGAGTGAAGGCCGAACAACTCGAAAGGGCGATGTACGAAGTACTCGAGGACCTCAAAGAAGAACCCGTTACCGACCAGGAACTGCAGAAGGTCAAGAACCAGCTCCGGGTGGAGAACATCCGGTTCATGGACATGATGTCGGGTATCGGAATCCTCTTCTACCTGGGCCAGAACGCCGCCTTCGGCGACTGGACGGAATCCAACAACAACCCGGATAAATGCGACCTGGTGACCGCCGCCGACATCCAGCGCGTGGCCAACACCTACTTCTCCAACAAACAGCGCAACGTGATGATCGTCAACACCAAGGCGACGGCCGGGGGAGAGGAAGGCGGCGAGGATCCGCGCTTCACGCAGATGGTCGAGATGATCAACTCGATAGAAGACGCCGCCCGGCTCGAGCAGATGATGGGCATGATGGGCGGCCGCATCGACCAGGTCGAAGACCCGGAGGAACGGGCCGCGATGGAACGGCTCATGAAAATCGCCGCCGAACGGCTCAAGGTCCTGAAGGCCGCCGAGGCCGACTGACGCACCCGCCCGCAAAGGAGAAACGAACATGAAGAAGATATGTATCAAACTGTTCGGCCGGCCGGTGGCGCTCGTGACGGCACTCGTGGTCGTTGCCGGACTGCTGTTGCCGGCCGTCGCGATGGCCGGCGACATCGTCGAGCACCCCGAAAAACTCACATACAAAGACCTCAACTACAAGCCGCCCAAACCCGGCGACTACCGCCACCAATTGAAATGCGGCGCGACCGCTTTCGTGGCGGAAAACCCGGAGGTCCCCACGCTGCAGGTGACCGTCCTGGTGCGCACCGGTACGATGTATGAGCCCGCCGACAAGGCCGGCCTGGCCGACATGACCGGTTACCTCATGCGTAACGGCGGCGTCGAGGGCATAACGTCGAAGGAGCTCGACGAGAAGCTCGCGCTCCTCGCCGGGACGATTACGGTTAACATCAGGGGCGACCGCGGCATGGTGAATCTGTTCTGCCTGTCGAAAGACGCCGACGAGGCGCTCTCGCTCCTGCAGAAGGTCCTTCGCAGTCCCGTGTTCGAACAGGGCGCGCTCGACCTCTATCGCAAGGACGTCCTCTCCGACCTCGAGCAGCGCAACTCCGACACGCGGAACATCGAGGCGCGCGAGTGGCAGTTTCTCATGTACGGCGACCACCCGTGCACCAAGCGCTATCGCCGCACCGGCGCGTCGGTGGAGTCGATCACGCGTGAAGACATGATCGCATTTCACCAGGAGTACTTCTTCCCGAAGAACTTCATCTTCGCCGTGTCGGGTCAGTTCAAGACCAAAGACATACTCAACAAGCTCAACGACATGCTCGCCGGCTGGCCCGACCACGACCTGGCGCTGCCGGTGGTGCCCGACCAGATCCCCGACCCGGCGCCGGGCGTCTACATGATCGCAAAGGAAGACGTCAACCAGTCGCGTATCCGCCTCGGACACATCGGCGTCGAGCGCGACATACCCGACCAGTACGCCCTCATCGTGATGAACGACATCCTCGGCGGCGGCGGGTTCACCTCGCGGATCGTCCGGCGGGTGCGCAGCGACGAAGGTCTCGCCTACAGCGCGGGGAGCTCATTCGTCCGTCCCGTTCTCTACGACGGCACGTTCAACGCGTGGTTCCAGACCAAGCACGCCACCGCCGCGTTCGGAACCGAGTTGATCCTCATCGAGATCGACCGCATCCGCGACGAGAAGTGCGACGAAGAGGTTGTCGAGAACGCCAAGGCCAGTTTCGTCAGCAACGTGGTCAACCCGTTCAGCAACAAGAACAATATCGTCAACACCTTTGCCGGCGACCTCTACACCGGCCGCGACGACAAGTACTGGCAGGAGTACACGAAGAACATGAACGCGGTGACGACGGACGACGTTATAGAGGTGGCGCGGAAGTACCTCCACCCCGACAAACTCGTATTCCTCATCGTCGGCGATCCCGAGGCCGTCGAAAAGGGTTCGGACAAGCAGGACGCGAAGTACTCCGACTTCGGCAAGATCACGATCCTGCCCCTTCGCGACCCCATGACCCTTGAATCCAAATAGCTGTTGTTTACACAGTTGACCGGGAAGGCCCCCGCCGCGGCGGGGGCTTTTTCTTTGCCCCGACAGAACCCGACGTGCGGGTCCTTTAAATCGCACTAAATTAGTCGTATTTTGGATACAGAATTGCTATCATTGACCGATACCTGAGTTAGATATACCGAACACTATAATGGAGGACGCAACGTGAGTCTCGAACCCGGCCACAAACTCGGACCCTATCAAATTGAAGCCGCCGCCGGAGCGGGCGGCATGGGTGAAGTGTACCGCGCGACGGATACACGTCTCGACCGAAGCGTTGCGATCAAGGTGTTGCCGTCTCACCTGTCCGACCACCCCGAGTTGAAACAGCGCTTCGACCGCGAAGCCAGAACCATATCGAGCCTCCAGCACTCCAACATCTGCGCGCTCTTCGACGTCGGGCACGAAGACGGGATCGATTTCCTCGTCATGGAATACCTCGAGGGCGAAACGCTCGCCGAGCGCATCCGGCAGGGACCCGTCCCCGCCGAGGAAGCGCTCCGCATCGGCACGCAAATCACCGACGCGCTGACCGCCGCGCACAAGAGCGGCGTTATCCACCGCGACCTCAAGCCGGGCAACATCATGCTCACGCGCGCCGGCGTGAAGCTCCTCGACTTCGGTCTCGCCAAGACGGCCCTGAGTACCAACTCGTCCATCGAGTCGTCGCTCACCGAGATGCCGACCGAACACGGAAACAGCGAACCCCTCACCGAAAAAGGCACCGTACTCGGGACGTTCCAGTACATGTCGCCCGAACAGCTCGAAGGCCAGGAAGCCGACGCGCGCACCGACATCTTCGCACTCGGCGCCGTACTCTATGAAATGGTAACCGGTAAAAAGCCATTCGGGGGCAAGAGCCAGGCGAGCCTGATCGCCGCCATCATGTCGACGCAGCCGGCGCCCATATCGACGATCCAGCCGATGACGCCGCCCGCGCTCGACCGCGTGATCCGCACGTGCCTCGCCAAGGACCCCGAGGACCGCTGGCAGACGGCGCACGACGTCGCCCTCCAGCTCAAGTGGATCGACGAGGGCGGATCCCAGGCAGGAGTGCCCCGCCCCGTGACGACCAAGCGGCGCAGCCGCGAACGGATCGCGTGGACGGTCGCCGCCGCGGCGACCGTGTTCGCCACTTTACTCGCCGCGCTGGCGTTCGTCCGCCCATCCACCGACGAATCGGGATCGGTCCGTTTCAACATCGAGGCGCCCGCCGGCGCCGTGTCTTTCGGCTCGCCGCGCATCTCGCCCGACGGCAGCATGATCGTCTTCGACGGAACCGACAGCACCAGCACGACGATGTTATGGGTGCGCCCGCTCAACTCGCTCGAAGCGCACCCGCTCCCCGGCACCGAGGGCTGTAACCGCCCCTTCTGGTCACCCGACAGTAAACACATCGGATTTTTCTCGAGCGGCAAGCTCAAGCGCGTGCCGATCACCGGCGGCCCGCCCATGACGATTTGCGAATTCCCCAACGGCGCAGACGGCACGTGGGGCACCGACGGAATGATTCTCTTCGACGGTACGGCCGGCGACTCGATCAACGTCGTCTCCGCCGGCGGCGGCATCCCTGCCGGCGCGACGACCATCGACCGTGAACGCGGCGAAACCGGCCACGGGTGGCCGTTCTTTCTGCCCGACGGTAAACGCTTCGTGTACATCTCGTTCAGGGGTCAGGGCGAGGAGGACGAGCTCCGTCTCGGCGAGCTCGGCTCGTTCGAGACGACGCTGCTCACGACAGGCGAATCGCGCATCGAGTACGTCCCGCCGGGATTCCTCGTGTACGAACGCGGCGGCACGCTGCTCGCCCAGCCTTTCGACGCAGGAGCCGGCAAGCTCAACGGCGACCCCTTTCCCCTCGCCGAAGGGATCGGGACCGGCAGCGTCGGACTTGCCCATTTTTCCGGGTCGAACAACGGCACGCTCATCTATAACGGCGGCGACACCACAGAACGCCAGCTCGTCTGGTTCAACCGCAAGGGGCACGAGCTCGAGGCCATCGGCCCGGCCGACCGCTTCCGCGACCCCGCACTCTCGCCCGACGGCCGCAGGCTCGCCGTCGAGATCAGGGATCCCCGGTCGGACAGGACCGATATTTGGATATTCGACCTCGCCCGCGGAGTTCGATCGAGGTTCACCTTCGACGCCGCCGACGACCGCAGCCCGATGTGGTCTCCTGATGGGAAAATGGTGGCATTCTCGTCCAACCGCGATGGAAATCCGGACGTCTTCATCAAGGATGCTTCGGGAACCGGAACGGCGACCGTCGTGGCGAATCTTCCCAGCATCGATTCGCCGGATGACTGGGTGAGCGACGGGAACACGATTATTCTGGGGAGCCAACGCGGTGGAACGTCGTTCGACCTGTTATCGATTCCCGCGACCGGGAACGGCGATCAAGCGGAACCTGCCGTCCACGTGGCCACCGAATTCATAGACGGGCAGGGGCGCATCTCCCCCGACGGAAAATTTATCGCCTACACGTCCACCGAGAGCGGCCGGTTCGAGATATACGTCCGGCCGTTTCCCGCCGGTGAAGGCAAGTGGCAGGTGTCAGCCAACGGCGGAACCGAGCCCATGTGGCGCGGCGACGGTAAAGAGCTGTTCTATCTGGGACTCGACCGGAGTCTGATGACCGTCGACGTCACCACCGCCGCTCCCCTCGAGTTCGGCGTGCCCGCGCGGCTATTCTTTGCACCCGTTCCGCGCTCGATCAACACTCGTAACCGCTACGTCGTCTCCGAAGACGGCCAGCGCTTCCTCATGCTCTCGCTCCTCGAGCGCGGCCGCGTCCCCCCTACCACAGTGATCCTCAACTGGACGGCCGAACTGGCGCAGCGATAACTGCGTCAGTTCCGACACCTGCGCCTCGATCACCTTTCGCGGAAATAGTTGACAAAAAGGTCCGGCTTTCGGTTATGATTGACTTGGGATCAGGGGTGTAAACGTAGTGCCGATACGGCCCAAACCGCGGAGGGTGACCCATGTCAAAAATTCTGAAGCACACCATTCTGATGATCGCCGTCACATCGCTGGCGGCGTTTCTCATTCACGGCTGTTCCAGCGACGAATGCCCGACGTGTCCCGAGCCCGGCCCGGGCGGGGCGAGTCTCTCGCTCGAACTGATGCACCCGCAACCGGCGCCCTCGTACTACACGGACGTCTGGGCGGCGGGCCCCAATGACGTATTCGTGTCGGCGAACCAGGGGATGGTCCTCCGCTGGCGGGACACGGGGTGGACGCAATACAACACCGGAAATCCGGCGCTCCTCCACGCCATCTGGGGCACGTCGGCCAGCGACGTGTTCGCCGTCGGCGAACTGGGCGAGATCGTCCACTTCGACGGGTCCAGCTGGAGCACCCA
>CBDVDJ010000105.1:0-7866 GCA_965372695.1 uncultured bacterium | reverse complement strand
CGCGGGCTTCGAGCGGGACCGGAGGGGGCCGTACGCGGGTGCGGTGGGTGACTTTGGCGCGCGGGGCGACCTGGACATGTGTATCACGATCCGCACTATTGTGATGCAGGGGGGTCATTACTATGTGCAGGCGGGCGCGGGTATTGTGGCGGACTCGGATCCGGGCCGCGAGTTCGAGGAGACGCTGGGCAAGGCGCGCGCGCTGATCCGGGCGGTGGAGATCGCTGAAGAGGGACTGTAGGTTTGTTCTTTCTGGAGAGATGACTATGCACTTGCTGATCGATAACTATGATTCATTCACTTACAACATCGCCCAGGCGATCGGCGCTCTGGGGCGTGAAGTTACTGTGGTACGTAACGATGCGATTGATGTCTCGGGTGCTGTGGCTCTTTCGCCGTCGACGCTGATCATCTCGCCGGGGCCGGGTAGACCTGTTGATGCCGGGGTTTCCAAGTCTCTTATCCGGCACTTCCACGACAAGATCCCGATCCTGGGGGTCTGCCTGGGGCACCAGTGCATCGTCGAGGAGTTTGGCGGCGTGATCGACCGGGCGGCCAACGTGATGCACGGTAAGGTGTCGAACGTCTACCACGACAACCGTACGATATACGACGGGCTGTCAAATCCCTTTTCCGCTACCCGCTATCACTCGCTGATCGCCAGCGAGGAGACGCTTCCATCCGAGCTGGAGGTATCGGCCTACACCTCGGAGGGCGAGATAATGGGCGTGCGGATGAAGGGGCAGCCTGTCGAGGGAGTGCAGTTTCACCCGGAGTCGATCCTCTCCCCGGAGGGCGTGAAGCTGCTGGAGAACTTCCTGGTGACGGCGGAGGCACTCAGGTGAGTTTTGATGTTTTGCATAAGCTGGTCGGGGGCGAAGACCTGTCTCGTTCGGAGGCGGAAGCTCTGGCGGGCTCGATCATGGCGGGCGAGTTGAGTGACGCGCAGGTGGCGGGGGTGCTGGTGGCACTCCGCACGAAGGGCGAGACGGTGGACGAGATCACGGGCTTCGCGGTGGCGATGCGGGCGCATTCGGTGGGTGTGTCTGTCGATGCCGCGGGTGCGGTCGACACGTGCGGGACGGGCGGCGACGGGCTGGGCACGTTCAACGTCTCGACGGCGGCGGCGCTGGTGGTGGCGGGCATGGGGATCACGGTCGCCAAGCACGGCAACCGCGCGGTCTCATCGAAGTGCGGGAGCGCCGACGTCCTGGAAGCGCTGGGTGTGACGATCAATCACTCGGCCTCAGAAGTGGCCCATATAATCGAGGAGACGCGCAGTGGCTTTTTGTTCGCGCCGCATCACCACCCGGCGATGAAACACGCTGCCGCTGCCCGTCGTGAGCTGGGTGTGCGCACGATATTCAATATACTGGGGCCGTTGACGAACCCGGCGGGCGTGAAACGCCAACTGGTGGGTGTGTTCGACCCGGCGCTCACGGAGACGGTCGCGCGCGTCCTGCAGGCGCTGGGGAGCGAGCGGGTCTACGCGGTCCACGGCCACGACGGCTCGGACGAGGTGTCGATCACGGGCCCGACGCGCGTCACGGCGCTGGAAGGGGGCGAGGTCCGCACCTTCGACTTCGACCCGCTCTCGGTGGGGATCCACCGCGCTCCCGCCAGGTCGCTGGCCGGCGGCTCGGCCCGCGAAAACGCGGTCATGATCGAGGGGGTTCTCCTGGGCAACGCGAGCCCCCGCCGCGACGCGGTCGTCGTCAACGCCGCCTTCGCCGCCATGGCGGCGGGGCGGGCGGACACGCCGGAAGAGGGGGTCGCGATGGCGGTCCAGGCGATCGACTCGGGCCGCGCGCTGGGCAGGTTGCAAATGCTCCGGCGCGTATCGAACGAACTGGCGAAGGGGGGGGTATAAGAGATGGGCTTTCTCGATCGCGTCCTGGCCGAAAAGCACGCCGAACTCGCGGAAAAGAAGCGCCACCGCCCGGCGTCGGCTCTGATCGGCGACGCCGCGTCGACGGGTGTGCGCGATTTTCACTCGGCTATCACCGTCGGCGCCGATCGCCGCGTGATCGCCGAGTTGAAGGCTCGGACGCCTTCGATCGATTCTTTTCTGTGGTCGGACCGTCTCGACGAACTGGCCACGATCTACCGCAACAACGGCGCGGCATCGATATCGGTCGTCACCGACGAGCGCAACTTCGGCACCTCGCTTTCCGACGTGCACGATGTGCGCGAGACGACGGGGCTCCCGGTGCTGGTCAAGGACTTCGTGGTCGACCCGTACCAGGTCCTGGAAGCGCGCGCCGGGGGCGCCGACGCGGTCCTGTTGATCGTGCGTCTGCTGAACTGGGACGCCCTCACGGGCCTCCTCGACGTGGTGCGTGAACTGGGGATGACGGCTCTGGTGGAAGCGCACAGTGAGGCGGAAGTCAAGACGGCGCTCCAGGCGCGCGCGTCGGTGATCGGCGTCAATAACCGCGACCTGGACACGCTCGACGTGTCTGAGGATCTGGTGCCGAGGCTCGTGCGCCTCGTCCCGGCCGACGTGGTCCTGGTCGCCGAGAGCGGCATCAAGACGGGCGCCGACGTCGACCGGTTGGAGTCGGCGGGCGCCGGGGCGTTCCTCGTCGGGGGCGCGCTGTTGGACGCCGACGATCCGGGCGCCCTCTTGCGGGAGCTCCGCGGCGTATCGCCGCAGGTAAATGGTCAGTAATTCTTTTCAAACAAGGGGAAACAACAGAATGACGAGTCGAACAAAAATCAAGATATGCGGCATCACGACACCGGACGACGCCCGCCTGGCGTCGCAACTGGGCGCCGACTACCTCGGGCTGATCTTCGTCGAGAGCCCGCGCATGGTCAACATCGCCCAGGCGAGAGAGATCCGCAGCGCGATGTACCAATCGCTCCTGGTCGGCGTCTTCAGGGACTCCCCCCTCGAAAAAGTCGTCGAGACGACGCGCGCCGCCCGCCTCGACCTGGTCCAGCTCCACGGCGCCGAAACGCCCGACTACTGCGACAAGGTCCTCGCGCGCACGGGCCGGCCGATCATCAAGTCGTTCATGGCGAGCAAACTCCCCGACGTCCGCGAGTTGAGCCGCTACCGCACGGCGGCGTTTTTCCTCTTCGACCTGGACAAGAACATCATCGAGAACCCGCCGGAGGAAGGCGTCGTCCACCGGATGTGGGACATCGCCGCGCGCAAGCGCCGCAAGGGCTTCCGCATCATCCTCGCCGGCGCGCTCGACAAGGACAACGTCAACGAAGCGATCCGGCGCACCAACGCCTGGGGCGTCGACGTCTGCCGCGGCGTGGAAGAATCGCCGGGCATCAAGGACCCGAAAGAGGTCGAACGATTTGTCGCGGAGGTCCGCCGGTGACACACGATACGGCGAGATTTGGACTCTACGGCGGGCGTTACGTCCCGGAGACGCTGATGCCGGCGCTCGTCGAGCTGGAAGCGGCGTATTCTGCGGCGTGTGCTGACGGGGCGTTCCGGAGCGAGCTCGACTCGCTCCTCTGCGACTACAGCGGCCGCCCGACACCGCTCTACCTGGCGCGCCGGTTGAGTGAGCACTACGTGGGCGGAGTCGGTGTTGCGGGTGGCGTGGCCGGCGCGGGCGCCGGTCGTGCGGGCGGTGTCCGCGTCTACCTCAAGCGCGAAGACCTCAACCACACGGGCGCGCACAAGATCAACAACTGCCTCGGCCAGGCGCTGCTGGCCCGCCGCATGGGCAAGCCGCGGATCGTGGCCGAGACGGGCGCCGGCCAGCACGGAGTGGCCACCGCCACCGTCGCGGCGCTCTTCGGCATGGAGTGCATCGTCTACATGGGCGAGGTCGACATGGCGCGACAGCGCCCCAACGTGCTCCGCATGCGCCTCCTCGGCGCCGACGTCGTTCCCGTCCACTCGGGCACGCGCACCCTGAAGGACGCGACCAACGAGACGATCCGCGACTGGGTCACCAACGTGCGCACGACGCACTACATCATCGGCTCCACGGTGGGGCCGCACCCGTACCCGACGATCGTCCGCGACTTCCAGTCGGTGATCGGCCGCGAGACGCGCGCACAGATCATCGCCGCCGAGGGCCGGCTCCCCGACGACGTCGTCGCCTGCGTGGGCGGCGGCTCGAACGCGCTGGGGATCTTCACCGCCTTCATCGACGACGAGGACGTGCGCCTCCACGGCGTCGAGGCGGGCGGGTCGCCCGACGGCCACGCGGCATCACTCCTCGAGGGACGCCCCGGCGTGCTCCACGGCGCGTACAGTTATCTCATGCAGGACGACGACGGGCAGGTACTGCCCGCCCACTCGATCGCTCCCGGGCTGGACTACCCGGGAGTCGGCCCGGAACACGCGGCGCTCAAAGACAGCGGCCGCGTGGTGTACGGGAAGGTCTCCGACGATGAAGCGCTCTCGGCGTTTCAGGACCTCTCGCGACTCGAAGGGATTCTCCCCGCCCTTGAGTCGAGCCACGCGGCCGCCTACATCCGGCCGCTCCTTGAAGGCAACAACCGCGCCGACCGCCTGATCGTGGTCAACCTGTCGGGGCGCGGCGACAAGGACATCGAAGCGGTAGAGGAGCGGATGAGGACGTGAGCCTTCAGATTGCAGATGTCACCCGCCGTCTCGAGAGTAACGGCGACAAGGCGCTCGTCGCCTTCCTCACGGCGGGCTACCCCGACGAACGCACGTTCGTCGAAATAGCGATCGCCGCATCACGGGCGGGCGCCGACATAATCGAGATCGGCATCCCGTTCTCCGACCCGATCGCCGACGGCCCTGTGATCCAGGCGTCGTCGGAGGCGGCGCTCGCCAACGGGATGACCGTCGCGCGCGCCCTCACCCTCGCCGCCGAGATCGCCGGCCGCGTCGACACGCCACTCGTCGCGATGGGCTACCTCAACCCGATCCTCAACATGGGACCAGAGCAATTTGTCGCCGCAGCCGCCGGCGCAGGAATCAGCGGCCTGATCCTGCCGGACGTTCCGCTGGAAGAATCGGCGGACCTCCGGCGGATCACCCGCTGCGGAGGACTCGCGTACATCGACCTCCTCGCCCCGACGTCGGACACCGGCCGGGTCCGGCGGATCGCCGCCGCGGCGGCGGGCGGCGGGGGTGGCGGGGATATCGTGGACGCCGGGGATACCGGGGGTGCCGGGGATACCGGGAACGCGGGGGATGCCGGGGACGGCGCGAACGGCCCCGACGGTTCTCTCTACCTCGTCTCCGTCACCGGGGTGACGGGATCGGGCAGCGCCGGCCGCGCCGACCTCGAGCCGTTCGTCGCGCGCGTGAGGGCCGAAACGACACTCCCGCTCTACGTCGGGTTCGGCGTAACGACTGTGGAACAGGCGAGAGAAACGGCCCGGCTCGCCGACGGGGTCATCATCGGGAGCCAGCTGATCCGGCTGGCGGCCGACGGACCGGCGGCGGGGGCCGCCGGGAGGATTTCACAATTTCTGTCAGGCGTAAAGGAGGCGATATCAAGGGCTTAGACCCCGCCAATCGGTGGGCGACGAACCCGCGATTTCGTGCTAACATGGCGAACACTCCACGAGGAACGACAGGGCAGGTCACAAGCACCGCCACCCGTATACCTGACCACAGACACCACACCCACCCGGCACCTTCGGCGACCGCGTCGAGGATCCGGCAGGAGATACCGGCATGCTCGTATTAATGAAGTCCGACGCGACGGTCACCGACATCAGCGGCGTCGTCAAGGCGATCGAAAAGCTGGGACTCAAACCGCACCCCACACGGGGCACGGACCGCACCGTCATCGGCGTCGTCGAGGCCAAGGCCGGAACCGACCTGAGTTTTCTGGAGGCGCGCGACGGCGTCGAACAGGTGATCCCGATCAGCAAGGCCTACAAGATGGTCAGCCGCGAGTTCAAGCCGGACAACACGGTGGTCAAGGTCAACGGCGTCAGCGTCGGCGGCAAGAACTTCGTCGTCTTCGCGGGCCCGTGCGCGGTGGAAGCCCCCGACCAGGTGGCCGCCACGGCGCGGGCGGTGCGCAAATCGGGCGCGTCGATCCTGCGCGGCGGCGCGTTCAAGCCGCGCACGTCTCCCTACAGTTTCCAGGGAATGGGCGAGGAGGGCCTCCGGATCCTCCGCGCGGCCAAGGCGGAGACGGGGCTGCCGATCGTCACCGAAGTCACTTCGCCGGATCTCGTCGGGCTCATCTGCGAATACGCCGACATCCTCCAGGTGGGCGCGCGCAACATGCAGAACTACGCGCTCCTCGAAGCGGTCGGCGGCATACGCAAGCCGGTGTTGCTCAAGCGCGGCATGATGTCGACGATCGAAGAGCTCCTCATGGCCGCCGAATACATCGTCTCACACGGCAACTCGCAGGTGATCCTCTGCGAGCGCGGCATCCGGACGTTCGAGAAGGCGACGCGCAACACGCTCGACATCTCGTCGGTTCCGGTGATCAAACAGAACAGCCACCTTCCCATCATCGTCGACCCGAGCCACGCGGCGGGATACGTGGACATTATCCCGGCCCTCTCGCTCGCCGCGGTGGCGGCCGGCGCCGACGGGATCATCGTCGAGGTCCACCCCTCGCCGAAAACGGCGATGTGCGACGGTATCCAGAGCCTGTCGTTCGACCAGTTCGACAGCATGATGGACGACATCCGGGCCGTCGCCGAAGTGCTGGGCAGACCCCTCGAAGGGTGACATGCAACGGACGATTGAACCGGCCGCCCGCCTCCGCGGCGTGCTCAAGGTGCCGGGCGACAAGTCGATCTCACACCGCGCGCTCATACTGGGCGTGATCGCCAAGGGCCGTCACGTCATCGACGGCCTCTCCCCCGCCGAAGACGTGCGCCGAACGACGCAGGCCCTGCGCGACCTGGGTTGTTTCGTCGAAACGATGCCCGACGGCCGCACGATGATCCTCTCCCACAATATCGCCAAAGAGTCGGTCGTCGACGCGGGCAACTCGGGCACGACGGCGCGCCTGCTGGCGGGACTCATCGCGGGCCTCGACACGACGGTCAGGATCGACGGCGACGACTCTCTCAAGCGCCGCCCGATGGCGCGCGTCGCCGAACCACTCGCCATGATGGGAACGGCGATCACGACGGGGCCGGAGGGCTGTCTCCCGATCACGATCCGCGGCGGGGGCCTCCACGGCATCCGCTACGAACTGCCGGTGGCGAGCGCCCAGGTCAAGTCGGCGATACTGATCGCGGGCTTGAGCGCAACGGGCGAGACGACGGTCGTCGAACCGGCGCCGTCGCGCGACCACACCGAAATCATGATGCGCGCGATGGGCGTCGACGTGCGCTGTGAGGGGAACGAGATCACGGTGCCGGGGGGAGTGAGCCTCCAGGGCGCGCACATATCGATACCGGGCGACCCGTCTTCGGCGGCGTTCCTGGCGGCGGCGGCGAGCTGCCTGCCCGACTCGGAAGTGTACATGCCGATCACGGGGGTGAACCCGACGCGGACGGGGTTCATGGAGATCCTCCGCGAGATGGGCGCCGACATTATAATGGAGAACGAACACGAGATGTCGGGCGAGCCGGTGGCGGATGTGATCGTCAAGACGCCGGCCGGCGGACTGCACGGTCTGACGGTGGACGACCCGGCGCGCGTGGTGGCGTGCATCGACGAACTGCCCCTGCTCGCCGTCGTGGCGACACAGGCCCGGGGCGAGACGGTCGTCCGGGGCGCGGGCGAACTCCGCGTCAAGGAGTCGGACCGGATCGCGGCAATTGTATCGAGCGTGGCGGCAATGGGCGGGGATATCGAGGAACTGGACGACGGCTTCATCGTGCGCGGCCCGACACGGCTTTGCGGCGCGAAGGTGTCGACCCACGGCGACCACCGCATCGCGATGGCGATGGCGGTCGCGGCACTTCTCGCCGAGGGGCCGACGACACTCG
>CBDVDJ010000104.1:0-7905 GCA_965372695.1 uncultured bacterium | reverse complement strand
GTCGGAAAGCAGGTCGTCCTCTATCAACGGCCGCAGCCCCGTCCTGAACCAGTGCAGAAGAGGCACCTCGAACCCGTGTTTCGGCTTTTCGAGTGTCCGGGCGGGAATGATCGAGGCAAAGGCGTCGCGCAATATCTTCTTGCGCACTCCCGCGCCGATCTTGTACCCGGCGGGCAGCGAGAAACACAGCTCCACAAAACGGTGGTCGAGGTAAGGAACCCGGACTTCCAGACCATTCGCCATCGACATAGAGTCGACCTTTCGCAACATGTCGTTGGCCAGCACGAGACGGACGTCGGCACGGAACACGTCGTTGAGAGTGCCATCGTCACGAATCCCCTCAACGGCGGTTTCGACGCGGCGACGGTAGTCCATGCCGTCCGCAGCGGATTCGCCCGTCATCACCAGGCGCGCCTGTTCCCCCGACGTAAATTTGCACCACTCCCAGTACCGGCGTCCGGCCCTCAACCCGGCCGATCGCGAGAAACGGCGGAGTTGCCGGACGCGATTAGAAAAGACGGAGTCGCGCGACGCGGGCAAAAAGCTCCACAAAGGCGAAAGCGCCTTCACGAGCGCGACCGCGGCCCCACCCCTGCGCGCACGGTATTCGGCGTAGTGTTTGTTGTAACCACCGAGCAGTTCATCTGCGCCGTCACCGGACAGAGCCACCTTGACGTGCTCCCTCGTGCGCATCGAAAGGATGTTGACCGCCAGGGCCGACGAGTCGGCGAACGGTTCATCGAGATGATCGAGAGTGTCGTACAGGTGGTCGAACAGGTTCTGCGAAGTCAACCGGAACGCGGTATGGTCGGTGTCGATCGCACGCGCCGCCTCCAGGGCGTCTGGCGTTTCGTCATAAAACTCGTTATCCCTGAATCCGATCGAAAAGGTCTTGAGTCGGTCGGTGTGCCGCGCGGCCAGCGCGGCGATTACCGTCGAGTCGATACCGCCGCTGAGAAAAGCACCCAGCGGGACGTCGGAGACGAGCCGTATGCGTACGGCATCGTCGAGCGTCGTTCGCACTCTGGCGACGGCTGCATCGTAAGACGTGACGGCGGGACCGGCCTCCGCCGCGCCTTCGCGCGGTAGCCGATAGTATCGCCGGACTTCCGGCGCCGAGCCATCGGTTTCGAGCCAGCACCCCGGTTCGAGCTTGTTTACGTTTTGCAGGATCGTGTGCGGGGCCGGAACGTAGCTCAGCTGAAGGTACTGGTAGAGCGAAACGTCGTCGATCCGCCGTTCAACGGGGAACGCGAGCAAAGACCTGAGTTGTGAGGCGAATACAAACCCGTAGTCGGTGGAACAGTAGTAGAGCGGTTTGATCCCGAACCTGTCGCGGGCAACGAACAGCGACTGGCGTTCAGAATCGAACACGGCAAACGCGAAAAATCCGTTTGCGTCGTCGAGCGCCGCCGCCCCCCGGGCGATGAACAGCTTGAGCATTACTTCCGTATCCGACTCCGACCGGAACACGACGCCCCCGCCGGCCAACTGACTCCGCAGTTCGCGGAAATTGTACAGCTCGCCGTTGTAAACAATCGTGTAACGCCCCGACTCGTCCGACATCGGCTGGTTACCCGCCGGCGACGTGTCGATGATGGCCAGCCTGCGGTGCGCCAGCGCAGCGCGCCCCCCGACGAACCGCCCTCCGTGGTCGGGTCCCCGATGGACGATCCTCGCCGCCGCTTCATCGAGGTTTTCGAGGTAGGGCTCGGCCGATCCCTCACGAACAACGATACCAGCGATCCCGCACACTTCCGGTTACCCCCTCTGTCCCGCGGATTCCGTCGCGGCGGATTCCGTCGCGCCCGAAACCATTTCCGGCAAAGCCGTCCGGAACGTCCACTTCGGCTCGAAACCCAGCTCGCGGCAGATTGCCGACGAATCGTAGGCCGCCGACCCGAAGAGCTTGCCAAACGCTTGTGAATCGAACATCCAGCGCCTGCCCCGGAGCCGTCCCAGAACGTCGCCCACCCTGGCCAGGCCGCGATACATCGACAGAGGCGGTGTCCGCCGCCTCGGTGTCTTCCCCAGCGCCTCGCATATCCACTCGTACATCTCCCGCGTCGAACACGGGCAGCCATCGGTTACGATGAACAACCGGCCGGCGGCGCGCGCACCGGTCGCCGCGAGAACGATGGCGTGGGCCGCGTCGTCGCCATGAACCATCGAGCGCGAATTGCCCACCTCGGGTACCGGAGGAAACCGCCCGGCCCGCACCGCTTCAATCATCCGGCCCACGTTCCCGGTCACTCCCTTGCCGTACATCAATGCCGGCCTCAGCACGACGGCCTCGCGGGTCCAGGAGCCCTCCATTACCATCGTCTCGGCGGCGCGCTTGGTCTTTCCGTACCAGGTGGCGGGAACCGGCGTCGCCGTCTCGTCCTGCACCCCGGCCGCTCCCTCACCCATCGCCTTGACGCTGCTGACAAACACGAATCGGCGGACCCCGGCGCTCTTCGCCGCCTCGAGCAGGCGGCGGGTACCGTCGATGTTGATAGCGCGGTACAGTCCCTCGGTATCGCCGGTTTCATCGACCGCGTGCGTGCGTGCGGCCAGATGGATGACGGTTTCGACGCCCGCCAGCGCGCCCGGCGGTGGCGGGTCCCGGGCCAGGTCGACCGGGTCGACGGCGTCCCACGGCCCGTCGACCGCCGACCTCATCAGTGCCCGCACCGTCCCGTGCGCCGCCAGCCGCGAGCAGACACGGCGGCCGAGAAAACCGGACGCCCCGGTGACATAGAAACTGCTTCTGGCCGAGGCGTCGTTCACGCGTCCTCCAGCATCGAGCGGTAAAGTGCCAGCATTTTTTCGATCACGACCAGCTCCGAGAATTTTTCCACCGCGTCGGCTCTTGCCGCTCGTCCCATCTCCCGCCGCGTCGCGGGCTCTTTTACGAGCCGTTCGATCGCATCGGCCAGGGCGGAAGCGTCCCGCGCCGGCACCAGTATTCCGTTGCGGCCGTCGACGACGACCTCGCGGCAACCGGGCACGTCCGTGGCGACCATCGGCACGCCGCAGGCGGCCGCTTCGAGGAGTGTTTTGGGCAGCCCCTCGCGGTGACTGGGAAGGACGGCGACGTGCGAGCGGGCCCATACCGAGGGGACGTCGTCGACGTGTCCGAGCCAGTCCACGACACCTTCGTCGCGCCAGCCCCGCAACGTTTCCTCCGGAATCGCCTGCGGGTTTTCCGGATCCGGGCTTCCAACGAGCGCCGCCTCGAATTCTATTCCCCGGCGGCGCAGGATCCGTGCCGCGTCGACGAACTCGCCGACGCCCTTCGACCATAACATACGCGACACCAGCGTGACCCGCACCCTGCCGTCCGGCGTGCCATCCGGGTCCGGCGCGAACCGGTCCGTGTCCACACCCGACCCCGGGATTACCACCACCCGGCCGGCGGCGACCATGCCGTCTGCCACGAGAACGCGCTCGTCGTCGGGGTTCTGGACGAGCACTCTTGCGCCTGGACGGTTGCAGAGGACCCGGAACGTCGTCTCGAGGATCCGGCGCGCCGCGGCCGCCCGCGCCCCCGAGGCGACGAAGCTGTACCCGAATCCGGCGACGGCGTTTATCATCCGCCTGGCGCGGGCGATTCGCGCGACCATCGATCCGTAGAACACCGGCTTGAGCGCGACGTGGTGCACCAGGTCGGGTTGGAAGTTCCTGTAGAGTTTGTACAGCGAGGCCAGCGTGTGGAGCTCGTTCCAGGGGCGGGTCGACCGGCGGCTCCACGGCAGGGACACGACGTTCATTCCAGCTTCGGTAATGACCGGCGCGTGCTTGCCGACGCGGGTGGCGACGGTCACGTCGTAACCGGCCCGCACGGCGGCACGGCCGAGGGCGAGCCGGTGCGAGCAGAAGTACCAGTCCTCTGTTACGAGATACAGCAATCTGGGGCGTTTATTGCTTTCCATCCTTCGCGCGAAACAGTGCCGTCTCGACCAGCTGGCAGATGAGGTGGACGACGAGGAGGTGAATCTCCTGGATGCTGGCGGTGTCGGTGTCGGGAACCGCGATGACGATGTCGGATTCGGGAGCGACACGACCGCCGCCCTCGCCGGTGAGCGAAAAAACGTGCATGCCTTTATTCTTCGCCTCCCGGCAGGCCCGAACGACGTTCCCGGAGTTACCGCTCGTCGACAGGGCGAGCAGGCAGTCGCCCTCGCTGCCAACACCGGCGATCTGGTGGGAAAAAACGTGTTCGAATGAATAGTCGTTGGCCAGCGAACTCATCACGGCGCCGTTCTCCGCCAGCGAGTAAACGGGCAGCGACCGGCGGTCCTGGTAGAATCTCCCGACCAGTTCGGCGGAAAAGTGCTCGGCCTGGGACGCGCTCCCCCCATTGCCGCAGGCGTATATGGTGCCGCCATCGTCGAGGCACCGGGCCATCGCGGCCGAAATGGCGCGGATATTCCCGGCGCCGTCCTCGCTCAGGAAATCCAGCAGCCGCTTTCGCGACAGGATGAGCGCTTTGAGGTCAATGTCTTCGATACTGTTCAAGCTTCACCTCACAGAACGGTAATCTCGCTGTTGTCCCCGACCATAAAACCGTAGTTACGCGGCGGTTTCACGCAACGATTGATCGTTACATTCTTTCCTATCAGGCTTCCTCCGATGCGGCTGCTGATATCGGTGATCGTGCAGTTTTCCATCACGATACTGTTTTCGATCTCGCTGCGCTCGATTCGCGTCCTGGGACCGACGCTGGTGAACGGCCCTACGTACGAATCGACGATTGTCGCACCGGCGCCGATGATACAGGGGCCGCGCAGCACGCTCCTCTTCACCGTGACATCTTCGTCGAGCTGCACCTGCCCGTGAAACTCCGAATCCTCGAACTGCTCGCTATCCACCTTGATCGCCTCCGCCGCCGTGAGAATCATACGATTGGCGTCGAGCATGTCTTCGAGCTTTCCGGTATCCTTCCACCACCCGTCGACGACGTGTGAATTGACGACGTAGTTCTGGTCGATCAAATATTGAATGGCGTCAGTGATTTCGAGTTCGTTGCGCCAGCTCGGTTTAATTTTGTCCGTCGCTTCGAAGATCCGGGAAGTAAACATGTACACACCGACCAGCGCATAGTCGCTCTTCGGCTTTTTGGGCTTTTCTTCCAACCCGACGACACGGCCTCCGTCGAGCTCGGCAACGCCGAATTCGTTGGGGTTCTTGACCCGGGCCAGCAGGATCTGCGAGTCGTAGTCGCCCCGGTCGAAGTCCTCGACAAAACTCTTGATGCCGCCGCTGAGCAGGTTGTCGCCGAGATACATGACGAACGGATCTTCCTGCATGAAATCCCGCGATATCTTGACCGCGTGCGCCAGTCCCAGCGGTGCTTCCTGCGGTATGTACTCCACCCTGACTCCGAAACGGGATCCGTCGCCGACGGCGTCCATTACCTCCGGTGCCGTGTCTCCGACGACGATACCGATGTCGGAGATCCCCGCGTCGCGTATCGCCTCGATGCCGTAAAACAGTATCGGTTTGTTCGCCACCGGTACGAGCTGCTTGGCGCTCGTGTGCGTGATCGGACGCAGCCGGGTGCCCTTACCCCCTGCCAGTATCAGCGCTTTGATGACCGATCACATCCCTTCTTCGTTGATGCTATTTCGACACGGCGATAACCGAAAGAATCAGGCTGGTGAGAGAGGTCAGCCCGATGAAAATTGGTCCCACGTAGCTGCTCAGCGTTTTCTCGAGCAGAATCGTGTCACCCCGGTAAACGGTGCTGTTGCGGTCTCCGCTGCGGCTGGTGCCGTCTTTGCCAAAAATTGTCAGCTTGTTCATACTCCCGTTGCGGGACGGCCCGCCGGCCATGGCGATATACCGTTCCGCCGGCATGCCGCGTTGAAACGGGATCGCCCCCGGATCGGTCACCTCACCGGCAACGTACACGAAATTTTCCGCTTTCGGTATGCTGATGATGTCCCGGTTCTTGAGGAGTATGTTTCCGTCCGCCTCGCCCGCGATGACCTTCTCGAGATCGACTTTTATGTATTCGACTGTGCCGTCATCCGAACTCCGCTCGATGACGGTGCGGCTGATGTCGTGATCTTCCATGAGCCGGTAGAATCGCGGCGTGAAGTCGGCGATGGTCTCCCCCTCCTCGATATAGACCTTCCCCTCGCGTCCCCCACCGCCACGGATGAGCACGTAGTCGCCGCTGCCGAACGTACGCGCGTCGGGTATCACGATCTGGTCGCGGTCAACAACGACGACGGTGTCGAGGTCCGCCGAAATATAGTGTTCGATCGACGCCCGTCCGGTCGGGCTGTGACGTTCGAGGATGACACGGTCGAGGTCGGCGAAACTCGTCGTCCCTCCGGCCAGCCGGATCAGGTCGGCAATGGTCTCTCCGGGCCTGACCTCGTAGGGCCCACGGTTCCACACTTCGCCGTGGATCTGTGCGAACGCCTGCAGCGGCGGCACATAAACGGATTGCTTTTCTTTCAGCGAGGGATTGGCCTCGATGTCCCCCAGGTTGAGAAACGATACCAGGTCGACCAGACGAACGGTCTCGCCGTCTTCCACGATTTCGATGAACCGGCGGCTTCCCCTGCGCTTGACGCCGCCGGCCGCTGCGACGGCCGAGCTCACCCGAAACGGCGCATGCAGGCTGACTGCGCCCGGATTCTCCACTTCACCGAGAACGTAAACGACGAACGACCTGGGCACAACCAGCTGCAGGTCGAAATCGATGTTTTTGTAATATTTTTTCAAAGATTCGCGGATGCGGTTTCGCAGTTCGGTGATCGTCATGCCCGCCACCATGAATGCGCCGTAGTTGGGGAGCATGATCGTGCCCTCCGGCAACACCTGGAGCTCTATTTCACGCCGATCCTGACCCCGCAGTACCAGGACGAACTGATCGGCCGGTCCGATCACGTAGGTGTCCGGGTCGACCGGTGCGTCGAGTCCCTCCGGTTGAACCCGCGTGGTCTGCTGATCGAGAAGTTCCTGCTGCTGGTTTCGAAGCGCGTCGGCGTCGGCCTGGCTGTTCGCCGTCGTCGAGCGGTCCCGCGACCGCTGCGCATCGGCCGGCGCCGCGGCGGCCGAAACAAACACGGCGGCGGCGATGATCAAAATCGTAAAGCGAAACATGATAAATTCTGTCCTTCACTCCCCGGCAAAAACGCAGGGAACAATATAATTACGTCTGGCTCTCCAGCCGGCTCTTCACAAAGTCGCGGAGTCCGGCAAAAGCTTCCTTGTCCGGAATTCCGACCTGGGCCATGTGGGGCTTGCCGCCACCACGATACGAAAACTCGCCGGCGATCCACTTCGTGATTTCCGACGCGTTGATCGACCGGTTCTTGATAACGCCATCGGAGACGACGATCAGTACCACCGGCTTTTCGCGTTTATCCTGACACACGAGTGCTATTCCGTCGCCGATCTTGTTGCGCAACTCGTCTCCATATTTGCGCAAACTGCCTACGTCCGGCGCGTCTACGATGGTGGCCACGAATGTCACTCCCCCGGCTTGTGTGGCCCCGTCGACGGCGTCGGCCGCCTCTTCCCTGGCGCGGCGGGCTGCGTCTTTTTTGAGCTGGCGCTGTAGTGACTCGGACTCCTCGACCAGCGCACGAACCTTGTTCGCCACCTCGTCGGGACCGACTCGCAGCATGTCGGCGATACGGCGGCGATCGTTCAATACGCTCTTGGTGTAGTCGAGGGCTCCCCGACCGCTCAGCGCCTCGACGCGGCGGATGCCGGCACCGACGGCGGTTTCCTGTCTTATGAGAAAGGACCCGATCTCACCCGTGCGGTCGAGATGAGTGCCGCCGCAGAGCTCCATGGAAAAATCGTCAACCGACACCACCCGGACGGCATCTCCATACTTCTCGCCGAAGAGCGCCATCGCCCCCGCGGCGACCGCGTCCTTGTACGACATGGTTCTGC
>CBDVDJ010000103.1:0-7961 GCA_965372695.1 uncultured bacterium | reverse complement strand
GCGCGTTCGTCACCGACACCGACTTCACCACCTTTCGCGACGAATTCCGCGCCGACGGAACGAGCGGCTTTTATTATCTCACGCGCGCGCCTGTCGTCATGAACTCCGAGCGGATTTTTCTCGAAACCCGCGAGCGTTACCAGGAAGAGGTCATTCTCGACCTCAAGCCACTCGTTCGCAACCGCGACTACTTCATCAACCCCTTCGACGGGTCGGTCCTGTTCAAGGAACCCGTTCCCGTAACGGACCGGTACTTCAACCCCGTGTACATCGTTTCGATCTATCAGGTCCGTACCGGCGGGGGCTCGCAGTACCTCATGGGAATGCGGGGAGACCTCGTTCGTGACCGCCGCTGGAACGCCGGCGCCACGGCGATCGCCAACTCGGGCGACGGGAGCCGTTACGCACTCTACGGCGCCGACGGGGCCGTGAAGGTCGGGGGGATCACGCTGGGCGGTGAATTCGCCCGCAGCGAAGACGACGTGCTCGGCGAAGGAAACGCGTACGTCGTCGAAGCCGGTCTCAACAACCGGTACACCGATACGAAGCTCTACTTCCGCCGGGTCGATCAAGGCTACCACAACCCGTCGTTTATCGGGGGAGAGCAGGAAATCGGCACCCGCAAGGCGGGACTCAAGTCCCGGTGGTGGATGGGCAGCGGCGGACTTTCCTTTGTTGCCGACGGATACGTGCACGACCTGCACAGGTCGGGGGAGGAATACTCCACGCTGCTGGCCGGCGCCGATTTCCAGCACCAGGCGTTCCAGTTCTTCGCCGGTGGCCGCGCGGCGAAGGATCAGAACGCTGAAGGGGAAGAATCCTCGATCCTCTCCGTGTTCGGCCTTTCGGCCGGCGGGCCGCGGAGTTCGGAATTGCGGGCGCGATGGGAGCAGAACCTCGGTGGCGAGACCACGCGTGACTATCCCAACCGGCTGCAGGCGATGCTGGCGGTCCCGTTCGGACAGCGGCTCCGCGTGACGACGAGTTACGAACACCTCAGCGCTTCAGGCCGCCCGGGCTCCAACCAGTTCCTCGCCGGGCTGGAATCGCGCCTCGGCCCCCGGACGACCGCCTATACGCGTTACTCGATGAACCGCACGGCGAGCGCCGAGCGCATGGGGGCGATCGCGGGGTTGCGGCAGGCGTTCCGCTTGCGGCGAAACGTGACGGGTACGTTGGGACTGGAGGGGTACCAGTCGATGGACGACGAGAGCGAAGACGAATATTTCGCCGTCAAGTCCGGCATCGCCGCCCGCAGGGACGACGCTTACGTCGTCGAAGGCCGCTACGAGTATCGCTGGCAGCAGACGCGCCAGAAACACCTCGTCCAGCTCATCGCCAACACGCAGCTTCGCAGCGGCTTCACGTTGCTTTTGAGCGACGTGGTTTCGTACACGCCCGAAGTCCTGCGTAACGACGGGCTCCACTACCGCGGCAAGCTCGGCCTGGCGTACCGGCCGATCAGCGTGCCCGTCCAGTCGCTCTTTGCGTTGAAGAACTTCTACGAGAAGTACACGCTGGCGTTTCCCGACGGGATCACGTGGCGGCTGGTCCTCAGCGCTGACTTCAATATCATGCCGGCACTCGCCCACGAGATACGCCTGAAGTACGCCCACAAGAGGGTGGAAGAATACAGCTACGGCATCGGCGTCAATACCGACGCGGACCTGTTGCTCGGACAGTACGTCTACCGTTTCGCCCGCTACTGGGACGTGGACTTGTGGGGGCGGGTACTCACCCAGCGCCGCGGCACCACTGAGACCGGAACCGGTGTGGAGGTCGGGCGGTTATTCTTCCGGACGGTCCGTGTCGCCGCCGGGTACAGCGCGGGTGGATTCGAGGACCGTGACATCAGCGGTTCTGACGCGTGGGCGCGGGGATTCGGGCTGAGGGTGCAACTGATTTTGTCCGACTGGATATTGAACGAGTTCGGGGGAGCGCTACCGCAGTGAAACACCGGCCCGGAGCGAAGCGGCGTTAACGTCTCGAGCTTGTCGAGAAGCGGAAAAAGAGTCGCTAGAAAAGAAACGTCATTCCGATGCGAATCGGCATGTAGCTCGTATTCTCGCCTTCCGGGTTCGTTTCGCGCGTCCGGCCGATTACCTGCTTGGCATCGATGAACAAACTCTGCGTCTTGCTGATGTCGATTTCGACGCCCGCGCCACCCTGGTAACCCGTCGTGTTCTCCGTGAAATGCAGATCCACGATCCAGTAACGAAAGTACCCGCCACCTATCAGGATATAGGGTCGAACGCTCGCTTTGGCGGTCGGCTTGATCTTCAGGTTGATGAATACGGAGAGTATGTTCACGTCGTTCGGATGCAGACCAGTGGAAAGAAAAAAGTTGTAGTCGGCTGCGATCGAGATCCCGAACATCGATTTCTGTGCCTCGAAACCGAGCACCGCGCCGAAGCTCGGATCGTAATTGTTCTCGAAGACGTCCGGGGAGAGAGGGATGCCCGTCCCCAGACCGATCGACGTGCTCAGTTGAATGCCGCCGCTCTTCCGGGCGGACAAGGCGGGCGTGGTGATCAACATTATCACGGCGGATAGCAAAATGGCGGTGCGCTTCATGCAGTATAACTCCCGTAATGACCTTGTTTTATTAAAGTTGGACATAAAAGCGGGTGGGCGCTCGGGAACCCAGGGATGTCCCCGTGAATATCGGTATAGTCTATCTGTAAAGTAAGCAAAGTCAAGCGTAAATTCAAGATCAAGAAATCGCGTAGACTCGATTTCATCCGTGTGTTACCGTCGGTACCTACACACGTAAAGTAGTAAAGTAAGGAGAGTTAGACCCATGGCACAAGGTGGATTCGGGGACGAAATAAAGATCCCCAAGATACAACTCCCCCGGTTGCCCGGAGGAGCGCTGAAAGGCGCCATCGTCGCCTTTGTTCTGCTGCTCATCGCGGCTTCCAGCTTCTACACTGTAGGACCGGAAGAAATCGGGGTGATACTGAGGGTCGGCAAGTTCGTGCGTACCACTGACCCGGGGCTCCACGCCAAACTCCCCTTCGGGATCGAAAGCGTCACCAAGGTTCCCATCCAGAGACAGCTGAAGGAAGAGTTCGGGTTTCAGACCGTGTCCGCCGGCGTACGCAGCCAGTTTTCCGTGCGCGGACGCGAATCCGAGTCGAACATGCTGACCGGAGACCTCAACGCCGCCGTCGTCGAGTGGGTGGTCCAGTACCGGATCGTCGACCCCTACAAGTACCTCTTCCGCGTGCGCAACGTCCGTCTTACCTTTCGCGCGATGTCCGAAGCGGTCATGAGAGAAGTCGTCGGCGACCGTACCGTCAACGAGGTGCTCACCGTCGGCCGCCAGGAGATCGCGGATCTCGTCGAGCAGGACCTCCAGGGAATGTGCGACCAGTACGAGACCGGCATCAAGGTCGACCAGGTCGTGCTCCAGGACGTCAACCCGCCCGACCCGGTCAAGCCGTCGTTCAACGAGGTCAACGAGGCGCAGCAGGAGACGGAAATGCTCATCAACCAAGCACAGTCCGCTTACAACAAGGTCATCCCGCGCGCGCGCGGCGAGGCCCTGCAGACCATCTCGGAGGCCGAGGGCTACGCGCTCGCCCGTGTCAACACGGCGAGGGGTGATTCCGCCCTGTTTGTGGCGGTGTTCAACGAGTACCGCAAGGCGCCCGGCATCACGAAAACGCGCATATATCTCGAGACGATGAACCGGGTTCTGCCGCAGATGCAGCACAAGGTTGTCGTCGACCAGGATCTGAGGAGCATTCTGCCGCTGCTCAATCTTGATACGTCGGCGAAGGGAGGTGAGGGACGATGAGGAACCTCCTGATTATCATCGCATTACTGCTCGCGGTCGTCCTTCGCGGCGCTTTCTACATAGTCAAGGAGCCCCAGCAGGTCGTGATTACCCAGTTCGGAAGGCCCGTCGGCGATGCGATTATGGACCCGGGTCTCAAGTTCAAGATCCCGTTCATCCAGAAGATCCACCGGTTCGAAAAGAGGTTCCTCGAGTGGGACGGCGACGCCAACGAACTGCCGACCAAGGACAAGCGGTTCATCTGGGTGGACACCTACGCGAGATGGCGGATTACCGATCCGTTGCTGTTCTTTCAGCGTCTTCAGAACGAGCGCGGGGCACAGACCCGGCTCGACGACATACTCGACGGCGAAACACGAAACGCCATCGCCAACCACATGCTCGTCGAGTTGATCAGAACGACCAATCGCGAGGTTGTGAGCAGCGAGCTGGACCAGGACGAAACCAAACTCGACGATATCCAGGTCGGGCGCAACGCCATCCGCGAGATCGTACTCGCCGCGGCGCAGTCGAGGACTTCCGATCTGGGGATCGAAATCCTCGACGTCCAGTTCAAGCGAATCAATTACGTCGAGGAAGTCCGCCGCACGGTGTACGAGCGGATGATCGCCGAACGGCGCCGGATTGCCGACCGCTTCCGTTCCGAAGGTGAAGGTGAAGCGTCCCGCATCCAGGGCGAGAAGGAGCGGGAGCTGAAGCGGATACAATCGGAGGCGTACAAGGAAGCGCGGGAGATCATCGGATTGTCCGACGCCCTGGCGACCAGCATATACGCTGCGGCGTACGACCGGTCGGCGGACTCGCGGGAGTTCTACCAGTTCCTCAAGACGATGGAGATTTACGGACAGGCACTCGACGCGCAGACGACTCTCATCATGTCGACCGACGGCGAGTTCTACAAGTATCTCAAATAGGGGACACTTGCGCAATCCGGACCCGGAGGTTGGGTTAACCTCCGGGTCCGCAGTTTTTATTAGCCTGTCCTAAACCAAAGAGGTAGCTGTCCCATGGCGGATAATGGCGGGAATTCCCGTTCCGAAGAGTTCGACGTAGAGAACCGCGAGTGGCTCGAATCTCTCGACTACGTGTACCAGAGCGAGGGTGCCGGGCGCGTCCAGGAGTTGATCCAGCGGTTGCGCGACCGGGCCCATTCCTACGGTGTCAGGATCGACTACCCCGGCAGCACGCCCTACATCAATACCATCCCCGTATCGCAACAACCCCCGTACCCGGGCGACCGTGTGATCGAACGGCGAATCAAGAGTTTCATCCGCTGGAACGCGATGGCGATGGTTGTCCGCGCCAACCGCAAGTCGAGCGGTATCGGCGGTCACATTTCCACATATGGCTCCGCGGCCACACTGCTCGAGGTGGCGTTCAACCACTTTCTGCGCGGCCACGGAGACGGGCACGAAGGAGACATCGTCTACTTCCAGGGGCACTCGGCGCCGGGTATCTACGCGCGCGCGTTTCTCGAGGGGCGGATCGACGAATCCCACCTGGAGAATTTCCGCCGCGAACTCGCCGACGGGGGCGGCCTCTCGTCGTACCCCCACCCGCGTCTGATGCCGGACTTCTGGGAGTTCCCGACCGTGTCGATGGGGCTTACGTCGATCACGGCGATTTACCAGGCGCGCTTCAGCCACTACCTCGAACAGCGCGGCATCAAACCGACGTCGCATCGCCGCGTGTGGGCGTTCCTCGGCGACGGCGAGATGGACGAGCCCGAGTCGCTGGGTGCGATCACGCTGGCGGCGCGCGAGCGCCTCGACAACCTCACCTTTGTCGTGAACTGCAACCTGCAGCGCCTCGACGGCCCCGTGCGCGGCAACGGCAAGATCATCCAGGAGCTGGAGGCGGCGTTTCGCGGCGCGGGCTGGAACGTGATCAAGGTGATCTGGGGAAGCGACTGGGACAAGCTGCTGGCCGCGGATTCCGACGGCGTGCTGGTCAAGAGGATGGGGGAGGTCGTCGACGGGTGTTTCCAGAAGTACGCCACGGAGGACGGCGCTTACATCCGTGAAGATTTTTTCGGCGCCAGCCCCGCTCTGTTGAAGATGGTGGAGAACTACTCCGACGAACAGATCCGCACACTCAACCGGGGCGGGCACGACCCGGCCAAAGTTTATGCCGCGTTCAAGTCGGCCGTCGAACACAAGGGACAGCCGACGGTGGTTCTGGCGTACACCGTCAAGGGGTACGGTCTCGGTGAAACGGGAGAGGGCCGGAACATCACCCACCAGCAGAAAAAACTCAACGAGGATGAACTGCGGCAGTTCCGGAACAAGTTCGGGATCCCCATCGACGACGACGACGGGGCCGAAGCGCCGTTTTACCGTCCCGGCGAAGACAGCGAAGAGCTGAAGTACCTGCACGGACGGCGCCAGGAGCTGGGCGGCTACGTGCCCGAGCGCGTCGCAGACGCTCCCGCGTTGAAGGCACCGCCGCCGGATACCTTTGCTGAATTCCTCGAGGGGACGGGCGACCGTGAGGTGGCGACCACGATGGTGTTCGTCCACATGCTTTCCAAGTTGTTAAAAGACAAGGGGATAGGGAAGCGTATCGTTCCCATCGTGCCCGATGAGGCGCGCACGTTCGGGATGGAGGCGCTCTTTCGACAGGTGGGGATTTACTCGAGCCGCGGCCAGCTCTACGAGCCGGTCGACGCGGAGAGCCTCCTCTACTATAAAGAGGCGACAGACGGCGCGATCCTCGAAGAGGGGATCACGGAAGCGGGGTCGATGGCGTCGTTTATCGCGGCGGGTACGGCGTATTCTACCCACGGCATCAATATGATTCCGTTTTACATCTACTATTCGATGTTCGGCTTCCAGCGCATCGGCGACCTGATCTGGCTGGCCGCCGACCAGCAGGCCAGGGGATTTCTGCTCGGCGGGACCGCCGGCCGGACGACGCTGGCAGGGGAAGGCCTCCAGCACCAGGACGGCCAGAGCCACCTGCTCGCCTACCCGGTGCCGTCGCTGCGCGCTTACGACCCGGCGTTTGCCTATGAACTCGCCGTCATCGTACGCGAGGGCATGCGCCGCATGTACGAGGAGAACATCAACGAGTTCTATTATCTCACCGTGATGAACGAACCGTACCCCCAGCCGCCGATGCCTCCCGGTGTCGAGGAGGGGATACTGCGCGGCATCTACCGGTACCAGTCGTTGTCGGCAGAGCCGTCCGACGGGACCGTCCACCTGCTCGGCAGCGGCACGATCCTCAACGAGGCGATCGAGGCGAAGAAGATCCTCGAGGAGCGGTTCGGCGTGCCGGCCGACGTCTACAGCGTTACCAGTTACAAGGAGCTGTATATGGACGCGCTGGCGGCGGAGAGGTGGAACCTCCTCCACCCCGGAGAAACGCCGCGTGTGCCTTACCTGTCGCAGGTGCTCGGGGACCAGAAGGGAGTTTTCGTCGCTGCCAGCGACTACGTCAAGACGTTGCCGGCGTCGATTTCGAAGTGGATCCCGGGGCACGTCGAGTACCTGGGCACGGAGGGTTTCGGACGCAGCGAGGACCGCGCGTCGTTACGCGATTTTTTCGAGGTCGACGCCCGTTACATCGCGTTGGCCGGGTTGTCCGCGCTGGCGCGGGTGGGGCAGATAGAGACGTCCGCCGTCAAGAAGGCCATCGAAGAGCTGGGGATCGATCCCGGCAAAAAAAACCCCCTCGTGGACTAGCACTCTGCAGGCAATAAAAGGAAAGAAAAGATGATCGAGGAAATCCGTCTCCCCGAGATATCCGAAAATGTCGAAACGGGTGACGTTACCCGCGTGCTGGTGTCGGTCGGCGATGCCGTCGAGATCGACACTCCGCTCGTCGAACTGGAAACGGAGAAGGCTGTGTTCGAGGTGCCCTCCACCGTGGCCGGTACCGTGACCGAGGTGCTCGTCCAGGAAGGCGACTCGGTCCGCGTCGGCCAGGCGCTCGTCAAGGTCGAGACCGCCGCGGGCGAGACCGCCGCCCGGTCAGGTGAGGCACAAGCGGAGGAACCCGCAGAGCCGGTGACTGCCGATTCGCCAGCGCCAGAGGAAGAGGCGCCGGCCGCGGGCGCCGCGGAAAAGTCACCTGCTGAGTCACCGGCGGCCCACAGGCCGCCAGTCGCGAGCGCTGCGGAAAAGTCACCCGTTGAATCACCGGCGGCCCACAGGCC
>CBDVDJ010000102.1:0-7969 GCA_965372695.1 uncultured bacterium | reverse complement strand
GAGAAAAGGTGGTGCGACGCCGCATAAGCGCCGGTCTCCTCGTCCTGCTCGAACACGGGGAACTCGTTGATCCACAGGAACTCGAAACGGCCCGGTCTGGCGAGTTCGAGGAGTCGTCCCACCGAGAGCCGGAGTCTGCCCAGTATCGTCGACACCCGGGGGGCCCGGCCGACCACGGCCAGCAACAGCGATCCGTCTTCCATGCCCAGGGATTCGACGAGCCGGCTCCTGGCATCGTCGCCGAGGAATTTGGCCACCGGCCCCGAAAACGCGCCGTCGGTGAGTTTGAGCCGTATCAACCCCCCCGCCCCCTGCGATCTGGCATCTTCTTCGAGTTTGTCCACCTCGCGCCTGGGGATGGAGGCCCCGCCGGGCACGACGAAGCCCCGGACCGATTCGCCACGCCCCAGCGCCTCGGCGATCACGCGGAATCCGGTGCCCTCGAAGAAGGGATCGAGTGTCCGCAACTCCAGCCCGAACCGCATGTCGGGCTTGTCGGTCCCGAACCGGTCCATGGCCTCGTTCCAGGACAGGACGCGGAACGGCGCGTCGAGTTCGACCCCGGCGCCCACCCGCCAGATTTCACTCATCACTCCCTCGCACACCTCGAAAACATCGCGCTCCCCCACGAAGCTCATTTCCATGTCGATCTGGGTGTGTTCCGGCTGGCGGTCGGCGCGCAGGTCCTCGTCGCGCATGCAGCGGGCCATCTGAAAGTAACGGTCGAAGCCCGCCACCATCAGGATCTGCTTGTATAACTGCGGACTCTGCGGGAGCGCGTAAAAACTTCCGGGGTGGAGCCGGGACGGTACGAGATAGTCGCGGGCACCTTCGGGTGTGCAGCGCACGAGCATCGGCGTCTCGATTTCGAGGAAACCAAGCCCGTCGAGATGGTTCCTCAGCGCGAGTATCACGCGGTGGCGCAGTTCGATATTCTCCTTCATCGGCCGGCGCCGCAGGTCGAGATACCGGTACTTCAACCGCAGGTCCTCGTTCGCCTTGACCTGGTCTGTAATCGTGAACGGCGGGACCTCCGACTTGTTCAGAACGACGAGTCGCGTCGCCGCCACCTCGATACCGCCGGTGGGCATGTCGTCGCGTTTCATGTCGCCGGGACGCGCATTGACCGTCCCCTCGACGGCGATCACGTCTTCCATGCGAAGGTGCCGGGATGGTTCCGCGAGATCCCCGTTCTCGGGGTCGACGATCATCTGCGTGAACCCATAGCGGTCACGGAGGTCGACGAATTTCACGCCGCCCAGGTCGCGGACCCTCTGTACCCACCCCATCAACCGCACCGTTTCACCGGCATTCGATTCCCTCAGTTCGCCGCACGTATGCGAACGCTCGAAAGGGATCCAGTATCCCTGCGTGTTCACGCGTCAGTCCTTTCCCGCCGCCGCTGCCGCCACCGACTCGTCGGCGATCATTTCTTCGCTGTGGTCCCGGAGGTTCTTCCACAACACGCTGCCTTCGTGCTCCGACGAGACCACCACGGCGAAGCGCGCCCGTTTCCTGCCTGCCGCCTGGAGTTGTTTTTTGACCGACCTTCCGGAAAGGTCTGTTTCGACGTTGCCCACGGCGCGCAACCGGGCCGCCGTCGCCAGCGCACGAGCGGCGGCGCCGTCATCGGCGCAAACCACGTAATATTCGACAATTCCATCCTTTTCCGCCAGCGCCGGGCTGTCCTGGGGAAGCGCGCCGAGCAGCCTCTCCAGCCCCACGCTGAAGCCGATGGCCGGCGTCGCGGGCCCTCCGCACTGCTCCACGAGGTCGTCGTAGCGCCCGCCCCCGCACAGAGCACTCTGGGCCCCGTGCTCCCCGTGATACACCTCGAATACGGTCCTGGTATAATAATCGAGTCCGCGCACGAGGTACGGGTCTTCCTGGTACGCAATTCCCCCTGCCGCCAGGAGCTCTTTCACCCTCGCGAAGTGATCCATTTCCGCGGCCGGAAGGTGGTCGGTAATCACGGGCAGCTTGTTTTTCAACGACTCGCCGTAGTCTTTGGAATCGAAAACCCGGAGCGGGTTCTTGCGGTAGCGCTCCAGCGCCGCCGGGGAGAGCTCGGTGCCGAGACCGTCTATCGCTTCGAGCAACAGTTCGCGATACGGGCCTCGCGATGCGGTACTGCCGACGGTATTGAGCTTCAGTTCGACGTTCCTGAATCCCAGCGACCGGAAAGTCGACACGACCACGTCGATCAGTTCGACGTCGAGAGCGGGGTTGAAACTCCCGATGGCCTCGGCACCGACCTGGTGGAACTGCCGGTAGCGTCCGGCCTGTGGCCGGTCGTACCGGAACATGGGACCGAAATAGCACAGCCGCTGGATGCCGCCCAGCCGGTGCATGCCGTTCTCGAGAAACGCGCGGATGACCGACGCCGTGTTTTCCGGTCGCAGCGTAAGGCTGCGTCCGCCCCGGTCGGTGAACGTGTACATTTCCTTCGAGATGATGTCCGTTTCCTCGCCGACGGCGCGGACAAACAGGTCGGTGGACTCGAACACCGGCGTGCGGATGCCCCGGTACCCGAAGCGGTCGAATGTCTTCTGGAAGGCGTCCTCGACGAACCGCCACTTGTCGATTTCCGGGGGCACGATATCCTGCGTTCCCCTCGGACGTGTGTACTTCATCTCTTCTCCTCGCGGCGCGGCCCGGCAACCGGCGGCTGTCAAGCGGGGGACCGCCCCCCCACCGCTTTTTTTCTTCTCATGCCGAGGCCGGTCAGTATACCCAGCCCGACCCCGGCCGCCACACCCGCCGCGTCGGCGAACCAGTCGTACAGATCCATGTTGCGCCCCGGAATGTAGCTCTGCAGCAATTCGTCGAGCGCGGCAACGCTCACGCCGACCGCGAACAGGAACAGAAAGGTGATGAGTCCCGAGCGGCTGACCGTCCAGCCGATTCCGGCGAAGAGCAGCAACCCGAGGATGAAATACTCGCCGAAGTGGGCCAGCTTGTCCTTCATGACAAAATCGGGTCCCGGCGGCGTGATCCCCGATCGCGACGACACGAAGAATATCAACAGCACGTAGAGGATCAACGTGAAAATTCTGAGACGGGTCATGGTGTCCTCACATCGAGTCGGCGCGGCGCGGCGGTTGTGTCGCCGGATCGGTGTCGGTCGCGGGAATGACGAATCGCGCCGGGGGACAATTGACTGCTACTTGTCGCCGAAACGCTTGAAAACGTTCAGTACCATCTCGGCGTCGGCTGCTTCGCGCAGATCCTGGCGGAAGTCGCTGTGATTCAACAGACGTGATATTTTGGCCAGTATCTTGATATGGTCCCGGCGGCTATCCTTGGGACCGAGGATGATGAAGAACAGGTCGACCGGGTTGTCGTCGAGCGCTTCGAAGTCTACCTCGCTTCTGGTGCGGCAGAAACTCGCCACCAGCCGCTCCACCCCGTCGGTATACGCGTGCGGAATCGCCACGCCATTACCGATCCCCGTACTCATCACTTTTTCTCTCTCGATGAGGTCCCTCGTCACCTGTCCGCTGTCCTTGACATACCCCTTCGCATCGAGGTTGGTGACCATCGCTTCGAGCAATGCGTTTTTATCGGACGGTTCGAGATCGACGATGATATTATCGGCACTGAATAGTTCGGACAGTTTCATGACCAGTCTTTTCGGATTCGGTTGAGGTCAGGCTTGTGGTGGCTGTTAATGCGTGAAAATAGTGATTTTGCGGCAACGGTGTCAAGCCCTTACTACAGCGTTGCGCTCCCGGTCCGGCGCGGGATCCCCGGGCCGCGGAAGCAGCTTTCAACGGGTTTGTGGCCCAATCAAGCGGACGATTCCCGCCGCTTCGAGCCTCTCGACGGCGGCGAGTACCCTCTCATTACCGCCCGGAAACCGCACACGGGCGTCTGCCCGGTTCACCACGTCCCCCAGATAGCCGACGTCTTCGGACCGGGAAACGATGACGATCGATTCCGTCAACGGCTGGCCGTCATCATCGACCATGCCCATATTCCCCGCCACTGACGGGTACGGCCTCTTCTCGAGCAGTTCGCCAAACTCAGAATAGAGCATAAGGAACAGGTCGAATTCGCCTCGCACGTACCGGGTCGGATCCGCCAGGCGCACCGAACGCCCTGTTTCGATGGCGAGGAGTTCACGAAGCGCCGCCCCGATCGCCGGACCGTTTTCGATCCGCGGCGAGACCGCGATCCTGAGCGGCAGGAAATCGCGCACACCGCCGCCCGTCAGGAGGGCGAGACCGGTGACCGCCAGCACGAGCGCCGTGACGATTGGGGTCAGGTACCTCCGGCCCATCGGACTGGAATCGTTCCTGTCGTCGGTCCCGGGTGTTTCTTTCGCCATCACGATTCAACCGGGGTGCTCAGGGCGCGTTCCTGACGATGTCGACGGTGAGGCTGTCGACGCTCGTGTGGAGGAGCGAGACGCCCGGCGGGAGGATGATCTCGGGAGCCATCCGGTAACGCGCCTCCGGGAGCCCGCCGAGGTTGAGCAGCACCGACACGTCGCCATAACGCAGGGTGTCCAGGACGGCGCGGGGTCCCGTCACGGTCAATGCAATCGTGTTCGGTACGATGGTGACGACGAAATCCTCGGAGTCGACGAGCACGGTCGGCGGCACGTTGGCCAGGACCCGTTCCGCGCGTTCGTCCACCCGTACCGATACCGTCACCTGGGCCGGGTCGGACTGAAACCGGTTGTTGTCGAGGACGATCGGAATGTCCCTTTCGAACGACCCCTTGACCCTGGACAGGTCGAGGGATTCGGTGGTCACCGAATTGACGTGCTGAACGGCCGAAGAGGGGCCGCTGATCATCACCCAGGATGGCGTGATCGACAGGAACCCGTCGAGCAGGACGAGGTCTTCGGGGATGGCGCCGGCGGTCGACAGGGTCACCTTGACCCGTTTCACGACGAGCCGCTCCAGCCGCAGGTCGATCGACATCGGTTCGTGAATCCGGACGTCACGATAGTCGAAGCCGGTCGGCAGCTGGATCTGGCGCGGGTTGAGCGATATGCGTTGCCGGCCCGGCACGGCTTCGGACAGGTCGACGGTGAGGCTCAGCCGTTTGAATCCCATCAACATCAACCGGCGTTTGGTGCCCATGATGCTGACCTCGACCTCGGCCGGCACATTGCCCGTCACCACGAGCGAGTCGGGAAGGTTTTCCAGCGTAATAGGAATCATCTTGAGCCAGACGACTTCCTTGTGTCCACTGGCATTGAACCAGATGAACAACGCGACGAACACCGCGATGAGCTTGACTCCAAGATTTTCTGTGAGTGTTTTTTTCAGCCCCATGACACAGGATCGACTGGAAACCCCGTCAATAACGGTTGGTGATGATCAGTTCCTGTCCCGGACGCAGCATGGAGGAATTACCCATGTTGTTGGCGCGCCGTATACTGGCAATCGACGTATTGTATTGTTTGGATATCTTCCACAGCGATTCTCCCCGTCTCACTTTGTGCACGACGACCGGATCGTGACGCCCCCTCGGCGGCGGAAATTCGGTGAAGTACGACACGATCCCGTTGGCGACCGCCTCGGCGATACGCTCGCGACCGCTTTTGCTCTTCAAGATTTTCGCGTCGCTCGAGTTGCTGATAAAGCCGGTCTCGACGAGAACCGACGGCGTTTCGAACGTTCGCAGCACGGCCCAACCCTTCTGCTTGAGAGAGCGCGTGGGGGGCAGTCCCTTCTTGTTCATCGATTCGAGGATCGACTCGGCGAGCAGCTCACTGCGGTCCATGACCGACTGCTTGTTGACGTCGACGAGCATGTGAATCAAGTCGGAACTCTCCCGGCCGGTCAGTCCGAACTCGTTGGCCGCGCGCGTCGGGTCCGCCAGTACCTTTTTGGTTGTCCAGCGAGCGCCCTTGGGCGAGAGGAAAAACACCTCGGATCCGCGGGCGGCCCGGCTGGGCGCCCAGTTGACGTGGATGCTGACGAACACATCGGCGTCGTGGGAAGCGGCGATTACGGCTCGCTTGTTCACGCTGAGAAAAACGTCGCGGTCCCGGATCAGTATCGCCCTGTAGCCGTCGATGGCGTTGATGCGCTCGGCGATGATTTTACTCATCTGGAGGTTGAGGGTCTTTTCGACCCTGCTCGTGCCGGGGTCGGATCCGCCGTGCCCCGCGTCGATGGCGACGATGTACGTGTCGCCCGCGTTTCGCTTTCGCGGCACCGCTTCGCCCCCGGAGCGGGCCGGTGTCCTTGTCGACGAAGAATCGAATACGTCGAGGACGATCCGGTCGGGCAGGTTGCCATTCCGGGCCAGTACGAAGTGCTTCAATTCGGCGTTGCGCGACAGGTCGAGAACAACCTGGGTCCCCCACGACAGCCGGTTGACGCGAACACGCCGAACCACCCCGGACTTCATCGTCAATCCCGAACACGACCTCGACGCCCGGACATCCGGGATGTTGATGGCGATGCGTTCGGGGTTATTGTGCCGGGTGATTCTGTAGCCGGCCTTGCCGCTGAGGTCGAGGACGACGCGTGTTTTTGCGCCCTGCACCGAATAGCGGGCGCGCTGGACCTGCGTTGATCGCGCGGCCACAGCCGTCGTCGCCGCCAGCGCGAGCACGATCACGGCGGCGGCCTGTATTGACGATCGCCACTTCACCCCGTCCAACTCCTTAGTTTTCGCCTGGAAACACGGCACCGCACACACCCGACCGTTCGCTGCACGGGGAAGGTGGCGGAACTTTCTATGTTGCAAGGCGATAAGCCTTTCTATTCATCCGGATTGAGAATAGAACAGGCTTAAAAACTTTGGCAAGTAAAATTAGGAGATTTTCCACCGTCCGCGCTATCGCGAAACGATGAATTTCAGGGGGTCGACCCGTTTGCCGTCGGTAACGACTTCGTAGTGGAGGTGCGAAAACGTGGATTTTCCGCTGGATCCGACGCGGGCGATCACGTCACCGCGTTTGACCTTCTGGCCCTTGCGGACGAGCTGCTTCTCGAGGTGTGCGTACCGGGTCACATAGCCGTAACCATGTGATATTTCAACAACATTGCCGTAGGTTTTCCATTTACCGGAAAAGGTTACCACGCCGTCCGCCGGCGCCACTACGGGTGTGCCCTTGCGTGCCGAAAAATCGACTCCCCGGTGGACCGAACGGCGACCGGTGATCGGATCCATCCGGCGGCCGAAATAACTGGAGACAAAACCGACGTTGACGGGCCGCAACGAGGGCGTATGCCGCTGCAGATCGGTTACCTCTTCGAGCTTCTGGATGATTTCGGAATAGCTTTCTTTCTGTAATCTAACTTGCCGCAACAGCTTATCCATGTCCTGATGGACATCGAGGACTTTTTCCCGGGTCTCGGGGTCGAGGTAGGTGACGGACTGGATGTAAGCATAATCGGGCCCGCCGATGCCGACCTGCGTCACGTCGTCGCTCATCTCTTCGAGCTGGGCCAGGATACGCGCCTTCTTCTGGAAATCGAAGTTCTGGGCGACCTGGCGCTTCAGTACCCCGACGTCCTCTTCGAACCCGAAGACCCGCTCCTTGAGCTGTGCGTTTTCTTTCTCGACCGATGCCAGCAGGTAGGTCCTCTTGATCTCGCCTGAAAACTCGACGACGGCCCATGTTGCAATCAACAAGGCGACGGCGAGTGTTGACAGAACGGCATAAACAGCGAGGCGCCGAACCCGGAACTGCCTGGGTTCGGCGTTGATAGCTGGTATGTATAGGAAATTGAAGTACTTATCTCTCATGGTGCTGACTGCGCCTCGACCGCGAAAATGTTACGGTACCTTAGTTAAGAATGGTTCCGTTGTCAAGGGCATAATCCCGGCCAACGATTGCAATATCCATACCATAGCCAGCCGTATTTCTTGTTACCGTACAACCACTTACACGACAAGGTCTTCTCTCCCTCCCCCCTGTAGAGAGAGCGCCGCGGCGTGTTGCCGCGGCGCTCGATAGGGGCCAGACAGAAACCTGGTCGAGACTAATCGATATAAC
>CBDVDJ010000101.1:0-7971 GCA_965372695.1 uncultured bacterium | reverse complement strand
TCGACATCAATCCGTGGGGCGTCGGTACCGCGGCAGGCATCTTCACAGATGGCCTCGGCCCGGATACCCTGGTCGCCTTTGGTGGATGCCCGGTAATCAACGGCTTTGACGTCCTCACTGCGACGGGTACGGCCGTAGTTCAGATGAACTACGTGGACACGAGGCTCGGAACGACAGTTCCGGCGATCGTGAGCCAGGTGACCAACAACCCGAACTCCCAGGATGTCAAGTTCATCCTTGCCGGCTTCAGCTTCCACTACGTCCGTGATGCCTTCCCGGCTGCGGTTCCTGCTCGTTCCGAGCACATGCACCGCATTCTTACCTGGCTGGGTAACATCATCGATGATCCGGTTGGAACGCGTCCGGTGGACGTTACCAAGAACGAGCTCAATCAGAACGTTCCTAACCCGTTCAACCCGACGACGACGATCAGGTACGAGATCAAGACCGCTGGTCCTGTCTCGCTCAAGATCTACAACGTCGCTGGTCAGCTCGTGAAGACGCTGGTGGACGGACAGAGGATCGCCGGTCAGGTTTACGAGGCCAACTGGAATGGTCTCAACGACGCCGGCCAGTCTGTTTCGAGCGGTGTTTACTTCTACAAACTGGTCTCGATGAACTTCACGCAGACGAAGAAGATGGTTCTTCTGAAGTAAGAGGTTTATTCGACGACCGGCTTGCCGGAAGGGGAATCGGGGCTGCGTTTCGACGCGGCCCCGATTTCTTTTTGCCCCCGATCCTCACGGCCCTCGTCAGTCTGCCCATTCAGCGACACGGCTGGTCCGCGGAAGTTCGTCGGAAGGGGGTGGGGGAGTGGGCGAAACGCCCTGTAAGGCAAGGGGTTAACGGGTGGACGTATGTATGTTGTTGCGGAAACAGGCGTTAGGCTGTGTATGGTCATGGCTGCGGCGAGGTTGCGCTTGGCCCGGGCGCCGCTAACTCGCGTATAGACTTGCAATTTAGTCGGTTAGAGAGTTGTGTGTCGGAAATTTTTCGTTGACACCCGGCCTGTGAATTCCCTATATTTCATTAGCCTCAACAACCAGTCCCCTGTACACATAATTTCGCCCCACACGAAATAGAAGGAGTATTCCATACTATGAGAGTCATGCAGGGCGTTTTTTTGTTGTCACTGGGATTGCTGCTGGCGTTCGGCGCGTGCCGGCGGAACCAGCCGTCTCTGGTCGACACAAATGAACCGCCGGACACCCAGTTGTGGTACGCGCCACCGGACTCGACCGAATACGAATACCTGGTTCATCTGTACTGGAGGGGATATGACAACGACGGTACAGCTGTACAGTTCATCTGGACCATCAAGGATACGCTCGTTGTAGGGGAACTGGTCTGGACTCCATCGGAGCGACTCAAAGACTTTCGTGAAGGGCAAATGACATCGCGTACCGATTCCGTCTTTTCGTTTACCGCGTTCAGGGACATCGGCGGAGTCGGAGTCAAAAAGAACCGTCAGGCATTTCACATCGCGTCGATAGACGACAACGGGATCATTGATCCCTCACCGGCCGCAATCGAATTTGTCGCCACCATTGATCGGCTGCCGCAGACGAAGTTTGCGACGCATATTGCCGGCGTGTCGGAGCCGTTCGTGCCTCTCGAGATTCCCAAGGACACCGTCGGTGTCATGCAGCCCTTTGGCATCAGTTTTCACGGCGTCACCACGAACGGGTTGATTCGCGAGTACTATTATTACCCGCTCACGACGGGTGTTTTTATCGATGGCCAGAATGAATGGTACGAAGATCTTTCCGACACCCTGGCCACGTTCCCGAATACGGGCGCGGAAATGATCCCGTCAGGAACATTCAGATTCGCCGCTCAGTCGCGCGACGACGCGGACGCGGAGTCTCCCGTTGACGCCGGCAGGTTCGAGCGCGGCGTATGTCAGATCGTGGTCAACTTCGACCCGGATACGCAGATCATTGGCTTGAGGAGTTCGTACACGGTCGACGATCAGGTCTTCGAACGGGACATCAATTTTACGGACGGCGAACCCGACACGGTCTCGTACGACAGTTACGTCAGGATCCGTTACTACGGTGAAGACGACGACCGCGACGGCAAGATCGAGTGTAACGATATCGAACCGGACAAGTGCATCTCCTTTCAGGTCGCTTTTCAGAAAAATTCCGTGTACAACCCGGCCGCCGAAGAGTTCAGCCTCTGGCAGCCGCGTGACAAACCGTTCCACGACACGGATCCATTCTCGTCGACCGATACCAATACGTTTCATATCGGGTCACTCACTTATGATCTGTTCGCCCGGGCTCTGGACGAACACGAAAGACCGGACGGGACCCCGCCGAGCGTTAACGTGATCGGTAACTTCGTTCCCTCTCTCGACTCGATTGCCGTGGAGGACCACCTGGGCAACCGTATCGACCTTTCGATTCTGGACACCGTCACGTGGAATTTCTGGAAGGGGGAGGGGTGGCCTTACGAGTGCGAGTGCGACACCGTCGACAAACCGGACATCATTTGCAGCTCGCCCACCGACCCGCCGGAGTGCCAGTTCAAGCAGTTTCCGGAAAACGGGTCGACGCTCGACTACTTCAAGATATTCAGCGTCCACATCAAGGCCTGGGGCCACGACAATCCGAAGGACCCCACGGCCAGGGAGAAGGATCCGGCGGGATCAGGAGTGAAATCCTGGAACTACCGGGTGAGTAACGACCAGGGGCAGTTCCTGAATATGGGTAAGAGCCTTGCCGAGTGGTTCGAGCAGAAGAACGAAGACGGCGATCCGGTGATCGACTTTCTCGACGATGAAATTCGTTGGAAAGTGTATTACCCGGGGCCGTTTACACAGGCCCCCGACCAGCCTGACCCCGAGGGGGATACAGTATTCGAAAACCTGCCGAGCTGGATGGGCGAGAATCTAACGGTTGTGCTTGTCGCCAGGGATACCCCACCCCAATCGTTGTTTGAATTCGAGCAGACAATTTTTCTTAACGGAACGCCGCTTCTCATCAACAGCTTCGGGGATGCCTCACTGGGCAGACGGACTGAAGAACGGGTGTTCGCGTTTCGTATTGAAATAGTGCGTTAGCAGGGGGATCGATATGAGTGGTAAGACACACCGGATTATAAGCAGGGCGATACTGTTGGTTGCAGGCGCCTTGTTTTTCGCCGCGCAGTTGACCGGTTGTTCCGAGTCGGAAGTCGGCGAGCTCAAGGAAAACCAGGCTCCCACCGTATGGCTGTCCAGCGCCCCGCCCGAAGGATCAGTCGAGAAATATACTATTAACAAGTTCTGGGGGGGGTGGGATCCCGACGGGCAGCTCGCCTACTTCGAGTACTGCATAACGGATAACGATGGGGGGACGTTCGATCCCGCCGACACAACGGGTGCGGAGCACTGGGACAAAGTCTACGCGAACGACTCGACGTTTTCGTTCAGCGCCGATGTGCTCGTCGACACGAACACGACCGATCTCGTGACCGACTTTATGCGGTCACACACGTTTTTTATCCGCTCCGTCGACTCGGAGGGGCTCGCGTCAAGAAGGCCCGCGTACAGGTCTTTTACCGCGTTTACACTGTCGCCGTCAGTTTCCATCCAGGTGCCCCGGCGCGTGGGACTCAATCCGGCGCAGGTTCCGCCAATCACGTCATACCGCTGGCTCGCGCAAGACTACATCAGCGACTTGCTGAGCAAGCAGGAGCCCGATTCCGTTTCCTACCTGTTGGAGTCTCTGAAGCTCCACGAGGACGACTGGGCGAAAACCATCGCCTGGATACGGAATCTGGCAGTCGATGCGCCGGAATGGGGAGACTGGGTGTGGTACCAGGCTCCGCAGGACAGCGGTAAGTTCTGGACGACATCGCCTCGGGATTTCGGAAACTATATGTTCGCGATCCGCGCGATGGACGAAGCCGGTGCCATAACGCCCGTGTTCGACGAGGTGTACAACATGCGGCGGGTCAACGTGTCGCGAAAATCGACCGGGCCGATTCTGACTGTGCGTAACCAGTACCTGGGCAGCGTTACTACCGCTGTGTGTAACCACCCGCTGACCATCCTCGACCTCCCGGCGGGGATTCCCATCGATTTCAGCTGGACGGCGGATGCGAGCGATTACGGCGGCACGGAGGCGGGTTACCGGTACGGTTGGGACATCACCGACCTCAACGACCCGGAGCAGTGGGAAGTAGACTATACGCCGTTCCCGCCGCGACCGCAGGGAGAACCGGCGTCGGCGCGGTCGTCGACCCGGAGTTTCTTTTTCGGAACTCACGTGTTCACCATCGAAGTGATCGATAACTCGGGGTTCTGTTCGAGGATCGAGGTCAAGGTGAACATCGTGCAGTTCACGATGAGCAAGAGTCTCCTCATCATAGACGACTACAAGGAAACACCAGACGGCGGCTGGTTTGGCACCGGGAAGGGCATCGAACCAAATGACGAGGAACACGACCGGTTCTGGAGCGACATGGTGTCCAACCTCCAGGGGTTCACACCCTCCGAAGATGTTGTCGATATCTCCGAACAAGGGGGCACGGGCGTCCCGTTGACCAAACTGGCAGACTATAAATCCATAATGTGGAGCCTGCGCGGTCATGTGGATATGCAAACGGAATTCCCCGCATTTCACGATCTGGTCAAGTTCCGCCCCAAGACAGGAACTACGGTATCGGGCAAGCAGCAACCGAACCTTGTGTCGCTGTTTCTCGCGGCCGGTGGCCACATGCTGATCAGCGGCCAGCACCCCGTTTCGATGGCCGTCGACAAGGTGTACGTGCCCTCGGGCATACGCTACCCTGTAATCTGGAAGTACGAAATCGACCTGCGTCAGTGGGACCAGACCAAGGTGCCGACGTCGGCGATGATCGAGAATCCGCCCGGCGACGAGTCCTTTTCTTATCTCGATATGTGTGTCGAGACGATGGATTTCGCCGAGACGAGCTTCCGCCGGCGCAGAGGAACGGGCTTCAACTGTGACGTGGTGACCGAACGCTTTATCCCGGCGGATCTCATCGAGTACCAGCGGACGCGAACGATGCGGGCAGCGGAATCCCTCGATCCGAATTTCCCGCGTCTCGAGCTGCGTCCCGAAACGGCAGGGGTGGGCAAGGCCCACGCCCCCGACAAAAAGGGATTGAACCCTGAGGTCTACAATCCACAGTACTTTTTCGACCTCTGTCCGTTCACGATAAGGCCGAGAGATTGTTTCGAGCCGGTTTACGGCCTTGATTGTTTCTATACGGACGAACCGACCTATATGCAGCCCATCGCGTTCTGGACGTCGACTTATGCGGACCGTATTGCGGAAGCGCCAGGTGCAATACCGGCACGGAGCATCGTGTTCGGTTTTCAGCCGGTGTTGTGCGACACGGCGGCAGTCCGGACGTCTATTGAGTACGTGATGTTCAACGAATGGCAGCTACCCAGAAAGTAGTAATTCGAAGTAACACCGGCGGCTGACAGCTGATGCCGGTGAAGAGGAGGGACTACATCGATGACGATCAGACACCCCCGGGTGAAGGGGTTCGTGTACAGTCTTGCCGCGTTGCTGGTGCTCTGCGTCTCCACAATGGACGCTTCGATCGCCGGTGCCCAGACGGCACCAGACTCTCTGGTGCTCCAGAAACCCGAAGACGTCACGGTCTGGCGCGAATACAACGCGTCGAGAAACCAGTTTACTGTGTGGGTTCGGTGGCAGGATATTCCTGACAGTCTCGCGGCGGTCATACATCAACCGGATACGCTGGCCTGGAGTCTGGTTACGCCTGTGGACTCACTGAGCTTTCCGTCTTCTCGCGGTTTCTACAATGGCAACATCGACCGGACGGTGGAGTTCCGGGCGCTCCAGGGGGGTGTCGTCGGGCAGGATTCGATCCCGTTCACCTATACGATTCGCCGCGAGGAGCACTGGTCGGGCACTATCCAGGTCGGCCGGGGATATACGTCCGGTTCGTGGATTCCGATCGTGTTCAGGAATCGGGTTGGTGAAACACTCGACCTCGGAATCGAGTTGAGCTTTACGCCCGGGATAATCGACGTGCAGTCACAGTTCATCATAGGTGTGGAGGATTTTGAGGGGTTTCATATCTGGCGCGGTATTGAATCCGATGGCAGCGACCTCGAGGCAATCGGCGAGATATCAAAGGAAGAGGCCTTCAGGGGCGCCAGCCCCGGGGGAAGTGTCGTCGACTCTCTCTATTTCTTCGAGATCATTCCGGATCTCAGGGCCACCGGCGTATACAACTCTCCGTTTTCCATCGATTGTATCGGGTTTACACTCAGGGTCGAACTCGAAGACGATGAATTGTTCTGGTTCGATTGCAACGCGTTCAACGGATTCACATACTATTACCTGGTGACAAGTTTTGACCGCGGTTACAGCGTGAGTTCCGGGCGCCAGGGATTGATCAAAATCGATCGTTGCCAGCCGTCGCTCGGCGTGGTTCTGGCCGATTCCTGCAGGGCGGAATTGGTGGAGATGCCGATGCAGGTCGACCCCCAGGGCAACCTCAACGCCGTCTACGCCGTCCCCAATCCGTTCCGGACGGGCGGGAGCAGGTTGACGACGGAGAATTACCACAACTTCCCCGACGACAAGGTCCGGTTCGTGAACGTCCCGACGGACTGCATAGTCAAGATCTACACCGTTTCGGGCGACCTGGTCTGGGAGTACGACCACGTCGATTCCGGCGGCAATATCGAATGGGACGCTACCAACCGCGCAGGCGAGGCGGTCACGTCGGGTGTCTACATCTACCGTATCGAGGATCCGGGCGGTGGTCACGTGTACGGAAGATTGATCATTATAAGATAGTTCTTACGGCAGTTCTTTCGGCGGTGCCGTACCTCGGGGTACGGCGCCGCCTTTTTTTGTCTTTTCCGCGTGAATCCGCACCAGATATCGAGGCCGGCATCGCGGTAAACCCGGCATGATGTAGCTAATTTCAATTTTCAAACGGCCTTATATTTGTTATATTGTAGGGAGTCATGGTGCCCGAAGCGTGTCATGGCTCCCCGATTTTTCTGCATCCCCTGCGTGGAGGCTACATCCGGCATGAACATCCTTGGGAAAAGATTTTTACTTGTTGTCCTGGTCGCTTTGATCTGTGGGCTCCTCACCGGCGCGACGCCGGGGGGCGGAGACGTAACTAGCTTAAAAATATGGGTTTATTTCGTTGACCACGGAGAATCCTCGCCGGAGGACCTGGCGGCGGCCATCGAGTCGGTGCAGCTGTCCGGGCGCTCTCTCGAGCGCCGGCGCGTCCGCGGCCGGGGGGCGGTTCGCGATATCCACGACCTGCCCGTCCACGGAGAATATCTCGATCGCCTCAGGGATGAGGGGTGCACCCTGAAGAAGCCTTCGAAGTACCTCAATGCCGTCAGCGTCATGGCCACGCCGGAGCAGATCACGACGATCCGGATGCTGCCCTTCGTCAAAAAAGTCGAACCGGTGAGGCGCTACCGCCGCAGCGCACCCGACGTCCGCTTCGAGGAATCGTCGCGCGCCATCGGCCCGCACTCGACCGACGCGCCGGCGACGCCCGCCGTGCTCGACTACGGTCCGAGCTTTGACCAGGTGAACCAGATCAACGTCGTGGCGCTCCACGACGCCGGCTACCACGGCGAGGGTGTCATGATCGGCGTGTTCGACACTGGGTTCATGCTGCGCCACGAGGCGTTCCAGCACCTCGACGTCGAAGCCGAGTGGGACTTCATCTTCGACGATGGCAATACCGAAAACGAGCCCGGCGACCTGTCGGCGAGCCAGCATAACCACGGCACCCAGACGCTTTCGACGATAGCCGGTTTCGCCGAGGGGAGTCTTATCGGGACGGCGTATGCGGCCACCTACGTCCTCGCCAAGACGGAGCGGATGTTCGAAGAGGTCGTCGGCGAGGAAGACGACTTTGTCCGCGCGCTCGAGTGGGTCGACAGCATCGGCGTCGATATCGTGAGCGCTTCGCTCGGATACTACGACTGGTACACGT
>CBDVDJ010000100.1:0-7993 GCA_965372695.1 uncultured bacterium | reverse complement strand
CGGCCGCGACGGATCGCCGACCATGGGCGAAGTCAACGAGTTCTTCATGGGCGAACGCAATCCGATCCTGCTCGTCATTCCCAACGGCGTGCTCCACGGCATGAAGGGAACCGGCACCGAACCGGCATACCTGATCAACGTGACGACGGAGCCGTACAGTTACGACGACCCGGACGAGTTCCGCGTCGACCCACACACGAACGACATCCCCTACGACTGGGCGCAGAAAGACGGCTAGTCGGGACAGAGGAAACAGAATGGCGTTTTACAAATCGATACTCGTCACCGGCGGGGCGGGCTTTATCGGCTCGAACTTCGTGCGTTACATCGCAAAGAAGCACGGGGACTGTGCCATCACGGTGCTGGACGCGCTCACCTACGCGGGCAACCTGGAAAATATTTCCGACCTGATCGACGCCGGCCGCGTGCGGTTCGTCAAAGGGAACATCTGCGACGCGGCCGCCGCGAAGGACGCTATGAACGGGACGGAAGCGGTGTTCAATTTTGCCGCCGAGACCCACGTGGACCGCTCGATCGAAGAAGCGGCGACGTTCATCCAGACGGATGTTCTGGGTACCTATAACCTCCTGACGGTGGCGCTCGCATTCGGCGTCAAAAAATTCGTCCAGATATCCACCGACGAGGTTTACGGGTCGACGGAGGGCGAGGGTTTCTCGGAGACCTCGCCGCTGCGGCCGGGCAACCCGTACTCGGCGAGCAAGTGCGGCGGCGACCTGATGTGCCAGGCGTTCGCCAACACATACGGCGTGCCGGTGGTCATCACGCGGAGTTCGAACAACTACGGACCCTGGCAGCACGTGGAGAAGTTCATCCCGCTCTTTACCACCAACGCGATGGAGGGGCGGGAACTCCCGCTCTACGGCGACGGGATGCACCAGCGCGACTGGCTCTACGTGGAAGACAACTGCCGGGGGATCGAGACGGTCGCGCTCGAGGGAGACCCGGGCGAGGTGTATAACATCGCCGAGGGGCGCAGCCAGCCGAACCTGCACATTGCCGAACTGATCCTCGAGCACATCGGGGAAACGGAGTCGAAAATCGTCTTCATCGAAGACCGCAAGGGCCACGACCGGATGTACAAGCTCGACGCGGCCCGCACCCGGGCCCTGGGCTGGGAGCCGAGGGTGTCGTTCGAAGAGGGGATGAAGCGGACGGTGGAATGGTACTTGCAGAACCGCGACTGGTGGGAGCGGGTGAAATCGGGTGCCTTCCGCGACTATTACGAGAAGCACTACCGCGCCCGCCTCGACAAGGGGCACCAGAAGTAGACTGACCGGCCGCGACGGTGCGCGGACACAAACGAAGGATCACATGAGCAGAACAACCAGGCCGAGGGTACTGGCCGTCGTGGGGGCGCGGCCGAATTTTATGAAAGTCGCGCCCATCTGGCGCGCCCTGGAGAACCACGGCGGCTTCGAACAGCGCCTCATTCACACCGGCCAGCACTACGACGACAACATGTCCAAGGTGTTCTTCGACGACCTGCGCCTGCCCCGGCCCGACGTCTACATGGGCGTCGGTTCCGGCTCGCACGCCGCCATGACCGGCAAGGTCATGATCGAGTTCGAAGAGATCGTCACCGACTGGCGTCCCGACCTCGTCGTCGTCGTAGGAGACGTCAATTCCACCATGGCGTGCACGCTCGTGTCCGTGAAGATGGGCATCCCCGTGGCCCACGTCGAAGCCGGGCTGCGGAGTTTCGACCGTGAGATGCCCGAAGAGATCAACCGCATGGTGACCGACATCCTCGCCGACCTGCTCCTGACCCACTCGCCCGAGGCCGAACCCAACCTCGTTCGCGAGGGCGTCGCCCCCGAGAAGATCCACTTCGTCGGCAACGTCATGATCGACAGCCTCATGTTCTACATGCCCGAGGCCGAGAAATCCAGAATCCACGAGACCCTGTCGCTCGAACCGGGGAAATACGGACTCGTCACCCTGCACCGGCCCTCCAACGTGGACGACCCGGCGCAGCTGACGCCGATCTTCGATGCCCTCGCCACCATCGGGGCCGATCGCCAGCTCATTTTCCCCGTCCACCCCAGGACGCGTAAGATGCTGGAAAAAAACAAGATAAAGATTCCGACCGACCGTCTCCGCCTCGTCGATCCCATCGGCTATCTGGACTTTCTCAAGCTCATGAAGTATAGTTCTATTGTACTCACCGATTCTGGAGGTATTCAGGAAGAAACCACTGCTCTCGAAATCCCCTGTGTAACCATCCGTGAAAACACGGAACGTCCTGTAACTTTATATACTGGTACCAACGTCCTGGCCGGGACCGACCGCGACCGCATTGTGGAAGCAGCATTGCAATCGCTCGGCGACGGTGTTAAGGATAGTCGTGTGCCGGACCTGTGGGACGGCAAGGCAGCAGAACGGATAGTGGGTGTTTTCGAGAATTACTTTCTGAATGAACAATAGACGTCGAAGCTGGTCATTTCTCGACACATCGGTCGAGCAGAGCTTCTTCTGGAGTCTCACCCTTTCTATCCTTCCCGTCGTTTCTGCGTTCGCCGTCATGTGGTTCGTCGCCCGTTGGGCCGGTGTCGCCGTCTGGGGGACCGTATCGTGGGCGATGGCATTTGCGACCGCCGTACTCATCGTCGGCAAGTTCGGGCTCGAGCTGGGTGCTTCCCGGCTGGCGAGCGATTACGGCGTCAACAACCCCGGATCGCTGCGCCGGTTGCTGCGCACGGGCATGGGGCTGCGCATGGCGTTTACGCTGCCCGTCGCCGCGGCGGCCTTCGGCTTCGCCGGGCCCATCGCCGGATGGTTCCACGACCCCTCGCTGGCGGGTCCCGTCCGTGTGGCCTCGGGGGTCATCGTTTGCGCGAGCCTTTACGAATTCTTCGAACAGTTCCTGATCGGGCTCAACCGCCACGCCACCGTTTCGAAGGTGCGCGGCCTGATGCACTCGCTGCGCGTCGTGTTGACGGTATCGATCGTGCTGTCGGGCTTCGGCGCCGTTTATATACTCGGCGGTTATTGTGTGGCGTGGGGGGCGGCGATCGCGCTGTTCGCGATTCTGCTGCTGCGATATCTGCCGGCGCCGTCCGCGGACGACCCACGGACACGGCGCGACATGCGGCACCGGCTGCTCAAGATCAGCATTCCCCTCGCCGTGAGCAGCGCATCGGTCACCATCTATTCGCAGATGGACAAACTGATGCTGGGGTACTTCGACGGTGTGGTGGAGGTGGGACAGTACGCGGTGGCGCGCGCGGTCGTCGAAGTGTCGTTGTTTCCGGCGTTCGCGTTCGTGATGACGCTCCGGCCGGCCCTGGCCTCGCGCTACGCTTCGGGAAACCTGGCGGAATGCGCCGGGCTGATCAAGAATTCGCTTCGGATGTCGCTGGTTTTCGGCGTGCTCTTCGCGGCCGTTTACGCCGTTCTGGCCGAGCCGCTGTTCGAACTGATCATTTCGGGAGAGTTCCGTTACGCCGGCTCGCTGATGGCGACCTTCATCTGGGTGCTGATACTCAGGTCGCTGGGAGCCATGGTGCTCCCCGCGCTGGTGGCGGCGGAGCGTACGCGGTTGTACGCGTATCTCACTACTATATCGGCAGTTGTGAATTTTGGCCTGAATCTGGCCCTGATCCCGCACTACCACGCGTGGGGAGCGGTCGTGGCCACCATAATCAGTTACAGCGTTCTCCTCGTCGCCGGTCTCTACCAGACGTTCCGGATTTTCAGAATCCGGTTGGACCTTGCGTGGCTGGGGGGCGCATTTCGCACGGTTCTTGCAGGCGTCGGGGCGAGCGTTCTTTGCTGGCTGCTATCGGGCCGTTTTTACGAGGGCGGGATCAAAAGTTCCTCGCCCGGCGCCCCGGTGCTGCTCTGGGTTGTTTTCCTGGCAGGTGTATATGCCGCACTGCTTTTGTTGCTGAAAGCCGTTCGGGTCGGAGAGATCCGACTGGCTTTCTCCAACTTACGTAACCGTAAGTGAAACAATAAGCTTTAAAGCTTGACAATCTCAAGGCGCGTCAAATATTGTCGTCCTCGGACGACCGGACGCTGCCGTTGTGACGGTCCATATCTGGCCATGGAGGCATCCGGAATTGTTTGGCAACCCCTCAATGATGAGTGATTTGACAGTTTTCTTTACAGCATTCGTCGTTACTTTGCTGGCCACACCGCTGGTCAGAAAAGCCGCGCTCCGCTGGAAACTTGGCGACAAACCCAACGGCCGCAGGATCCACACGGACCTGATTCCGCATCTCGGCGGGATCGCGATCGTGCTGGGGACCTTCGCGGGGCTTGCCGCGGTGATCCTGGCGGGATGGGTTCCGGCCGCCGTGTGGCGTCCGATGATTCAGCGGATGCTGCCGGCCGTGGGACTCATCGTCGTACTCGGGCTGGTGGATGACGTGAAGAGTCTTCGTGTCGTCCAGAAGCTCACCATCCAGGTCGTCGGTGCCGCCATCCTCGCCATCTCCGGATTTCTCATTTATACGGGAGTACCGGCGATCGATTCGGTCGACATTATCACGCTGCTCGTCAGCGTCGCATTCCTGGTCGGTATCTCCAGCTCCGTGAATCTCATCGACGGGCACGACGGACTAGCCGCCGGTATCTGCCTCATCGCGGCGATATCGTTTGCCGTGATGGCCGTCATGTTTGGCGCCGATGTTGTTCTCGTTGTGACGCTCGCGTTGATCGGCGCCTGTCTCGGATTTCTCGTATTCAACTTTCCTCCCGGCAAGATCTACATGGGAGACACCGGCAGCATGTTCCTCGGGATCATGCTCGCCCTCGTGGCGTGTTCGCTCACCGCTCTGCAGCCGGAGCCGAGGACTTTCATCGCGATCTGCTTCATGCTGGGCATTCCCATGCTCGACGCGTTTCTGGCGATCGCCCGGCGGCTGATCCTCCGCACCCCGATTTTCAAGGCGGACTGCCTCCACATGCACCACGTCCTCAACGAACTTTCGTTCAGTCCCAAACAGACGCTCATCGTGATGTACTCGATGCAGACATTTCTGGCCGGGCTCGGCCTGCTCGTCCTCAAAGGCTTCGTGTTTCCCCTCGTTATCGGGGTGGCCTTTGTCGTCATCGTGTTTGTGTCCTATTTGAGGGTCATGGTCGTTTCTCGTTCCAGCGCGCCGGCGGCGCCGAAGCTTTCCTCCAACTCCATCCCGCAGCTCAAGGAGCAGCGCACTTCCCCCGAGCACGTCGCCCGGGCGGTCGGCGGCCAAGGCCGTTGACGCTCGCGTTGTGAGTGTGCTATCGTAATTCCCGCCTACGCTAGCTGCATTTAACGTTATCCGCCGGGGGATTATTTCGTGCCGACGAAAACAACGTGTCGAATCGGTAGCGACGTCGACCTGCTTTCACGGGTCCAGTTGGAAGAGGTCGTCGGTCTCATCGAGAAACATTGTGCAAAGGGAAACGTCGAGTTCGTTTCTTCCGCCGAATCATCGTCGTTGCGCGACGACAAATCACATCCCAACACCCCCGCTCGAATTGCGGTCCTGATGAACGGCCTGGTGGAGAACGATTACGACGCGCTGGTTCTGGATGCGGCCGCGATGCCGCCACGGTTGCCGTCGGGCATTGTGATCGGCGCGATCACTCCGCGCTTCACGCCGTGCGACGCGGTGATCTGCAGCGATGAAATCATTCTCGACGAGCTGGCAAAAAACGCCGTGCTGGCCGCCAACGGCGCCAGACGCGAAGCGCAAATGCTGTACTACCGCCCGGACCTGAAGATCGTGCATGCCACGGGGAGCGTCGACTCGCTGATCCAGAAGGTCAACGGGGCCAATATCGACGCCGCGGTTGTTGCCGCCGCCGACATGGAACGGCTGGGCAGGCAGGAAATCGTCGTGGAGTTACTCACCAATTCCGTTTGCGTGCCGGCGGCGGGACAGGGCGCGCTGGCCGTGCTGGTCCGGACTGGTGAGGACCCTTACATCGAGTGCCTCCGGTCGATCAACGACGCCGTGTCGTATCGGGAACTCAACGCCGAGTGGGCCTTTCTGGACCGTCTCGGTCTCAACGGCTCGGATCCCGTCGGTGTCCTGGCCGCGTCGGGAGGGAACGTCCTCGAGATCGAAGGCGTGCTGGCGTACCCGGACGGAAGGGAAAAGATCCATCTCGTGGTCAAGGGCTCGCCGGGTCAGGAAACAGATCTCGGCCGGACGCTGGCCGAAGAGATACTCGAGGCGGGCGGACGCGAGATCCTGCAGGAACTCCACCTCCCCTGAAAGACATCCCCCGCTGACTGGAGCAGTTTTACCATGCTCGACAAACGGTTGATCCGTGAGGATCCGGTGAAGGTCAAGCGTGGCGTCGCGTCCAGGAACGTCGACGTCGATATCGACCGTATTCTCGCGCTCGACACAGAATCCCTCGCGAACATTCGCGAAGGTGACGAGCTGAAACACGAGCGCAACGAACGTTCGAAGGAGATCGGCCGGAAGAAGAAGGCCGGCGAGAACACCGACGATATCCACGCGCGCATGAAAGAAATCTCGGCGCGCATCAAGGAAATCGACGACAAGAACCGGGATATCGACGAACAGCTGGACGATCTGCTGCTCACGGTGCCAAATCTTCCGCACGAGAGCGTGCCCGAAGGCAAGCTGCCCGAAGACAACGTGGTCCGCCGTACGTGGGGTGAAGTCGAAAAGCCGTATTTCGAGATTAAGCCCCACTGGGAAATCGGCGAGGAATTGGGTGTCCTCGACCTGGATATGGGACGGCGCGTGTCGGGGCGCGGCTTTATCGTGTTCAAGGGAGACGGCGCGCTCTTGTGCCGCGCGCTGATCAACCTGATGATCGATATGCATATCGATCAGGGTTACGAGGAGGTGAGCGTTCCTTTTCTCGTCCAGCGCCACTCGATGGTGGGCACCGGGCAACTTCCGAAAATGGAATACGACATGTACCGTACCGAAGTCGATGACATGTTCCTCATTCCAACGGCGGAGGTGCCGGTGACGAACTTGTTGAGGGAATCGTTCATCGACCGCGACAGTCTGCCGGTCAAGTACACGGCCTACAGCCCGTGTTTCCGGCGCGAGGCGGGGAGCCACGGCGCCGATACGAGGGGGCTGCTCCGCGTCCACCAGTTCGACAAGGTGGAAATGGTGAAGTTCGTCCACCCGGACACGTCGTACGACGAACTGGAAATGCTCACCGGCGATGCGTGCGCCGTGCTCGAGGCGCTCGAGCTGCCCTACCGGGTGCTGGAGCTCTGTGCGGGCGATCTCAGCTTTGCCGCGGCCAAATGCTACGACCTGGAAGTGTATGCGCCGGGGGTGGAGAAGTGGCTGGAAGTCTCGTCGTGCAGCAATTTCGAGGATTTTCAGGCGAGGCGGGCCGGTATCAAGATCAAGAAGTCGAAGGGGGAGAAGAGCCGCTTCGTCCACACGCTGAACGGGTCGGGGTTGGCGCTCCCGCGTATCGTCGCGGCGATTCTGGAGGTCTTCCAGACACCGACGGGCCGCGTCGCTGTACCCGGGCGGTTGCGACCGTACATGAGGGACAAGGAGTTTCTCGGCTGATGTCGAATTAAAGAAATGCTCGACGCTTACAAAGGAAACATCCGGTTCTGGCTCAAAGGCTACCTCTTCATTGGCGTGGCCGTGCTGATCCTCGGTGTCCTCATCTACTCCAATCATCTGATCACCCGGATGCACGAACAGACCGAGGCGACTACGGCCATGTTCGCGCGCTTCGTCGAAAACGTCGAGTTCAAGGCCAACGCGGAAGGCCACCTGAGCCTTTTGACCGAGGTGATGGAGGAGGCCAACCTGCCCATCATTGTCACCGTGTTCGAGGGGCGTCCGATCGCCTGGCACCACGTGCCCTTCGAACCGATGACGGACGAAGATTTTGTCCAGATCCGGACCATGAATCCCAATGACCCTCCGCCCGGCAAGCTCACCAGGCTCATCGAGCTCGTCCACGAATACGACAAGATCCACCGGCCCATTCCCATCGACGTTGCCGGGATGGATCAGTC
>CBDVDJ010000099.1:0-8003 GCA_965372695.1 uncultured bacterium | reverse complement strand
GCCAGTGCGGCGCGAGCCCGCGCTGCCAGCAATCGCTGTGCTGGAGGCGTTGGGCGTGGCCGTAGCTTCCGTCCAGTCCGTCGGCAGCGGAGGCGTTGAGATCGAGGTCATCACCGAGGTTTATTTCATCGATATGATCAAATGATGACGCGCCCCGTCCCGGAGGGGGCGCTTCCTCGATGCTTCGAGCGGAAATCTTCAGTATCTATTCGCTGCTCTTCTCGGACTCGGACGACTTGTCGTCTTTCTTCATGTAGCACGCCTCGATGAAAACGGGCTCCACGGGGACGTCGTTCATACCGGATTTCGTCGTCGTCTCGACCTTGCTGATCTTGTCGACGACATCCTGCCCCGAGATGACCTTGCCGAACACGCAGTAGCCGAAGCCCGACTGGGACGTGTCGCGGTGGTTGAGGCTGGAGTTGTCCTTGTTGTTGATGAAGAACTGGTTCGTCGCGCTGTGGACGACGCCCGTGCGCGCCATGGCGATCGTGTACTTGTCGTTGGAGAGTTTGTTGGTCGCTTCGTTTTCGATCGCCTTGTTTCCCGCCATCTTCTCGAGGTCCTCCGTGAACCCGCCGCCCTGGATCATGAAGTTGCCGATGACGCGGTGAAAGATCAGACCGTCGTAGGAAGCGTGCTTGACGTACCATTCGAAGTTCTGCACCGTAATGGGCGCCTCGTCCTTGTACAGTTCGATCTCCATTGTACCCATCGACGTCTCCATGACCACGACCGGGTTACGCTTGTTCTTCATGTCTTCCGCCTCCGTGGGGATCGCGAACGTCGTGGCGACGACGGCCACAAGCGCCAGTACCATCACAAATCGTCTCATCGGACATTCCTCCTGCTTAAAATCAATTATTCTGGTTTGAATCCGGGCCAGGGGTGAGGGCCGCGCCGGCGGCCGTATATTTGATACACCACCGGGGCGCGATCTCGCCCGAAACTCTACCCGACAGCCGCCGGCGAGTCAAGGGCACCCGTTAACCTGTGCTATTTCAACAAATTGAGTATTTTCTCCCGTGCCGCCTCCCGCTAGACATACCGCTGGTAGAACTTCAACGTGGTCGCGGCGATCGCCTCCCACGAGAAGCGCTCGCGGATCGTACGCAGTCCGTTTTCGATGAGCTTCGAGGAGAGGGCCTCGTCGGTAAAGAGCCGGGTAATCGCCGCGCCGAACTCCTGTTCGTCGCCCGGGTCGACCATGAGGGCGTCGTATCCTTCCCGCAGGTTCTTGCGGATGCCGCCGAACTTGGTGGCCACCACCGGCGTCCCGCAACTCATCGCCTCGAGCGTCGTCATGCCGAACGGCTCGTACTTCGACGGCAGCACGAACAGGCCGGCCTTGCGGTAGTACGTGGCCAGGTCGTCGTCGTCGACGTAGCCCGTGAAAACCACGCGGTCGCCGAGTTCGAGCTCGTCGATGATCTTGACGAACTCAGCGCGGACGTTCATCTCGTGCTGTTTGGGTTCCTTCGACCCGCCGCCGATCACGAGGGTCGCGCCGGGCACCTCTTTCGCCACGTGGGCGAAGGCGCGGATCAATTCGGCGTGGCCCTTGTTCGAGTCGATGCGGCTGAGGCAGAACACGTAGTTGTCAGGTGTGTCGAGGTCGCGCTCTTTCTCGCCCGGTTCGAGCGGGCGGAAGCGATGGATGTCGACGCCCGGCGGAATCACGTCCATGTGCGGGGTCTCGAAGTCGTACAACCGCTTGTACGTGTCTTTGCCGTCTTCGGTAGTTACGGTGTGGGCGACCGCTTTACGAAAGAGGATGTTTTCCCAGTGGACCCGTTCTTCGAACTTCCACAGCTTCTCCATCTCCGCCGGGTCGCCTCCCATCTGCTCTCTCTTCCACGCGCCCAGCGAGTGGGCCGTGTAGAAATAAGGCTGGCCGAGGCGCTCGGCGAGGTTCATGCACACGTAGCCGGCGTCCCAGTAGTGTCCGTGGAGCACGTCGTATTGCAGGCCGTTCTCCTTGAAAAATGCCTGGGCGTTGTCGATGAAGTCGTTCCAGTGCGGAAAGATGTCCTCCTTGCGGATGAACTCGTCCGGTCCGCAGGGGAGCCGTATGACGCGGACGCGGTCGTTGACGTGTGCCACGGTCTCACGGCCCTCGAACTGGCGCGTGTAGATGTCTACCTTGATGTCATTGATCTTCGCCAGGTATTTGGAGAGTTCGAGCACATAGGTAACCTGGCCGCCCGTGTCGGTCCGCCCGAGAACCGGCTCGGGATCGAAGTAGCCGTGCACGCTGAACTGGGCGATGCTTTTTATCTTCGACATTTCAACTCCCTGTTGGAGAAACGACAGAGTGCCGCTGGGCGGTTCGTCGTTACTTCTTGACGACTTCGACGGTGTAGTCCTTGCGGACGACGTAGTCGGCGTATTGTTTGTGCTTCGTTATGATCTGGTCCTCGATCTTGAGTATCTGGTCGCTGAACTCGTCGATCTCGTCGCGGCCGCGGTCGATGCGATGCTGCCGCGTGTCGTAGTAATCGCGGTCGATGAATACGTGGTAGTCGGCGTTCTTGATGAGCGACGTATAGGTCCCTTCGGCGATCACGACGTCGAACGGCGACAGGTCCACCTTTTCCGACGCGATGCGATCTTCGTCGAATACCACCAGCGGTTTTTCCAGCATCTCCGGCCGGCCGGCCTTGAACGCCTCGACGTGCTCCTCGAGCAGTTCGATTTTGACTTCCCCGGTGCCGACCCAGCCGATGTCCTTCAGGCGCTGGTTGTGGTTGGTTTTGGGCGGATAGACGAAATAATCGTCCTGGGCAAATATGTACGTCTTGTGGCCGTCCCCGTCGAGAAACCGGGCCAGTTCGTGGGCGATTTCCGACTTGCCGGCGCCGGACTGCCCCGCCACCGTGACGGCGATACGCCCGTCGCCGATGCGGTCCTTGAGCGAATCGTACACCTCCCGGGCCGCTTTCGTGTGGTGCGGCTGCACGTGTATCTTGTCACCAATCATTTTGATTTTTCCCCGGGTTCGAGATTAACTGCGGTTCGATATTTTCGTGTTTCAGGCCGATATTCTAGTGACTTCACTATTGAATTGCAAGTGCGGGCGGACTTTCATACTATATGAATCGAAAGCCATGCTGAATTCCGAACAGAAGAGAAAAGTGACCGGCGCCGGGCTCATTGTGGCCGGCGTGCTGTTCCTCCTGGTCAGCAACAACATCTGGCTGGGGTGGGGGAACGTCTGGCCCCTCTTTCCCATCCTCGCCGGGATGCTGTTCCTGCGCGTCTACAAGCGCAACCGGACTCCCGAGATCCTGTTCGGTGGCGTGGCGACGCTGTTGATGGGCGTTTTTCTGCTGTTTTTCTCCCTGGGGATCTTCCCGTGGACCCGCATGGATGCGTTGTGGCCCGTCATACCGGCGATTGCCGGCGTCGCCCTGCTCGCGATGACTGCGGCCCACCACGGCAGCACGACCTCTCTCATCCTGGCCGTCGTCATCATCCTCTTTGCGTTTCTCGGCTTCCTCCACGAGGGGGGCGTGATCAACGAGCGCGTGGTCGCGCCGTTTATACGCTTGTGGCCGATTGTCCTGGTCGTCGCCGGGGCCACGCTCCTCCGGACCCGGCCGGCCGGTGAAGACGCCGACATGACGGCGGTGCGGGAAGTCCTCGACGCCGGCGATGCGGGCCCCCCGACCCCCGCCCCCGAAACCGAGCCGGAACCGACACCCGAATCACCCGTCGAGGGCACCGGCTCGACGTCTGAACCCACTGAAAATAAATAAGTTGGCCCGTTAGCCGCTCTCGCCCAGCCGCTCGAGCTGCGCCTTCAGCGCTCCCAGCCGTCCGGGCCGGTCGGCGGCGAACCTCCGGATGGCCTCGATGATGTGGTCCGGCGAAAGGTGCGCCTCTTCGACCACCTCGTCGAGGCTGCCCCCGGTGCGCCACCGGTCGTCCCAGTCCGAACTGAGCGTGTAGCCGGTGGACGTGGCGGGGTCGATCCAGTCCGACATCAACCGGCGCGACCGGTTGGTGACGGCCATCGCGTCGAGGCGTTCTTCGGGCGCCAGCACCGAGTCGCGGTAGGCGGGGTTCTGGAGGGCGAAGAGCTGCGGGCTGATCGCCGCGACAACCTTGACGTTGATACCTTCCTCGTCGAGCCTGCCGAGAACACCCACCATGTTGTTCGTCGTCGCCGTCCCCTGGACAAGGACCACTCCCATGCGCGGCTGGTCGTCGCGGTAGGCCCGCATCACGTAGGCGCCCTTCGCCGCCTCGAAGTGGGACGGCATGCCGAGCGCGGCACGGTCGGGTATTTCGATCGGTGGACGCGTCAGGTGGAGGGCGATGATCGGGGCCTCGGTCCTCAGCGCCGCGGCGATCACGACGGGGACCTCGTTGTACTCCCACGGGTGGACGTCGATGACGTGCCCGGCGGGGAAGAGCTGGGTGACGCCCGGCGAGAAGATCCCGAAGTGGGTGCGCGAGTCTTCGGCCGTCTCCGGGCCGCTGTGCCCGGCGACCCACAGGACCTTGCCCACCTTGATCTGCGAGTCCTGGGCGAGCTGGCTGAACAGCCGCATAGGGCCGTACTTGAGGTAGACAAACGACCCGTACGTCGAGCAGGCGGCAAAGAAGCCGTTGTAATCTTCGTACGGCGTGTCGGAGAAGTTCACGCTCGCGATGCCGGTCGTGATGCCCGAGTTGGCAAATTCGGTGATGCCCTGGGGCAGCAAGGTACCCTCGGGGTTGCGGTCGTGGTGGAACCACCCGTGGCCCTCGAAATCGCCGTATCCTTTGGCGAAGCCCGAGATGTTGGTCGAGTCGGCCAGGTCGGCGCTCATCGCGATGAACAACGGACGCCCGTACTTGCGCTGGCTCCAGGCGTTGACCCAGCCGCCCCACGTGGAAAGGCCCGCGCGGTTGGGCTTTTTGTCGCCGGGCTGCGCCCACATTTCGGCGGGGTATTTCTCGAAGTCGCAGAGCTCCGGGTCGGCGGTCGGGTTTTTTGAAGTGTCGAACCTGAAGCCGTCGATGGTTTCCGGCACCGAGTCGCCGAGTTCGATGAGCCGGTCGGAGACGTAGTCGACGAGCGCCGTGTCGCCGCGGATCACGCCGGCGATGACCTCGAGGTTGTCACGAAACTGCCGACCTACGGCCTCGGCATCGCCGGGGGCGGGTTCGCCGTAACCGGAAAACGTCACGCCGTACTTGTCCATGAAATCCTTTTTCGTCTTCCAGAAGAGCTCGTCGTTCATCTTGTGCGGTGAGCCGTGGGATTTGTTGTCGTACTTGTAATAGTCGCGACCCTTGCGCGTGCGCATGAACATCATGGTGGGGCGGCCGTCGGGGTTGTCGCCGTAGACGGCGTCGAAGAGCGCGGCGGTTACCGAGTCCCAGTCGGCGCCGTCGGCCGCTTCCGATACGCGCCACCCGTGGGACTCGAACCAGTCGCGGGGCGTGCCGTAGACGTAGTCGCTCACGGGGTTGTCGTCGATGCCGAAGTCGTTCCAGTCGACAATGTAATGAAAATTGGTCAGCCCCAGGCCGTAGGCGGAATTGAGTGTTTCGTGGACGCCGCCGGGGGTCAACCCGCCTTCGCCCTCGATGGCCCAGACCTTGACCTCACCTGCGCCGGCGCGCTTGAGCGCAACGGCCTGGCCGGCCGCCGGCGGTGAGCCGTGGCCCGACGGTCCCGTGTTTGCCTTGAGAAACAGCGTCTTGCCCTCCATCTCGGCGTGTCCGGCGAGACCGCCGCGGTGGCGAAAACCCAGAAGATCTTCCCATACCAGTGCCCGGTGCTCGGCATCGGGCACCAGGTATTTGTCGTCGCCGGTGCTATCGTGCCGGGCGCGGAGCGTTTCGTTGAGGACGGCGAGTGTCGCGTACACGAGGGGAACCGTGTGCCCGGCCGCCAGCGCGAACCGGTCGCCGAACCGCTTTTCGGGGCGCCGGATATCCCACCGCATCGCGCCGCCGAGCAGGAGCGAGACCATCGCGTATACCTTGGAACGCGATCCGCCGGGGTGTCCGCTCTGGCGGTAATTGAGGATGATGTCGATGTACTGGTCGATGCAGTCCTTGAGCTTTTCCCAGTGGGGGAAATTCGGCTGTTGTTCGGCGAACGCCGCCGTGGCGTCGGCCTTCCTTGCAACTGTCACTTTGAGCCCCTTTCGGAATCGAAAACCGGGGTGAGAACGGCTGTCAGGCCGTTTTTACGAAGCTGGTAAAATTGGCTACCTGGTTGTCGGCGTAGGTCTTCAGGTCGCCGACGACACCGTACAGGAGTTCCCTTGACGTGCTCTCGCCGAATCGTTCGAGGCGCGACGCGGCGCGGTCGAGATGGCGGTGGATCTCCCGGTGGGTCCCGTCGATCGCGCCGTGCTCGAGGCACAGTGACACGATGAACCTCTCGTTCTCGGGGCCGAAGTCGGCCCTTTCGATGATGTCGACGAGGCGGTCGCGGTGCCCGTCCTCGAGGCCGTTCAGCACGTGAATCATGGGCAGCGAAATGTAGCCGTTGCGCAGGTCGCAGTCGTACGACCTGTTGGGGTTGTCGAGAAGGTCGTCGAGGTCGTCGATCATCTGAAACGCCATGCCGAGGCTCCAGCCGAAGTGGCCGAGGGTATCAGCGTACTGGATGCCGCGGCACATGCCGCCGATTTTGCAGCTGAGCGCGAAGAGAGAGGCGCTCTTTTCCGAGATGATGTCAAAATACTGAGCCTCGGTCAGGTCGTAGTCGTACTTGTGCGTCGTCTCCAGGCTCTCGCCGCGAACGAGCACACGAAGTGTGCGGATGAACTCGGGCATCGCCTCGGGGTGCCCGCTCCGCAGTACCATCTCGAGCGCTTCGGCCAGCGCGAAGTCGCCGGAGAGGACGGAAACGTAGTTGCCGTACTTGATGCGGGCGCTGGCCTTGGTGCGACGGTGGTCGACTTCGTCGATGACGTCGTCGTGAAACAGGGTGGCGAGGTGAACGAGCTCGATGGCGCCGGCGAGCTCGATGAGCTCGGGCTCGATGTCGTCGAATCCGCGTCCGTCCGGTACCATCGATGACATGACCATCAACGCGGGGCGCAGGCGCTTGCCGCCGTTGTTGAAACTCTCGATGGCGATCGACGCCTCCTGGATGGTGTGGCGCGACAGGGTGTCGAGGACGACCCGGTTGCAGCGGTCGATGACGTCGGTCAATACGTCGTATTTCTTGAGTGCCTGGATCATTACGCTTCCGGTATTGTCGTCCCCTTGATGTCCTTCACTCCGTTGATGTCGCCTATCGCAGCGGCTTCACTCCCGACGAAGGAAAGGAATATCGAGTTGACGAAGTCCATGTGTCGTTTGAGTTCTTCGAGCTTATCCACGAACGCGCGTTCGTGGGGGTCGGTGCTGTCGCTGTCCGCCGCGGCTTCGAGGGCCTTGCCGACGATTTCCATGGCGGGATCGAGTTCGCGTTTCTTCTTGGCCAGAGCGAGCAGCTTGGCGACCTTGCCGATGTTGCCCTCGGCGCCGTAGTAGTCCTTGCGCTCACCGCGAATGACGACCTTGTTCACGACGCCGAGTTCGATGAGTCCGCGGACGTTGAGGCTGACGTTGCTGCGGCTGGTCATGAGCTTGTTGGACATGTCCTCGAGCGTCATGGGGGTGTCGCCGAGGTAGAGGAGGGCGTAAATCTCGGCCATGACCTTGCTGATTCCCCAGTAGCCGCCCATGCGGCCCCAGCCTTCGATAAAGATGTCCTGAGGCGTGCTTTTTTTGATGATCATCATCTGTATCTCATTGTCATTTATTGTGGTTGCAATGATGTCTGTACGTACTGAATTAGTAGACCATTCGACCCGGACTGTCAACCCTATTCGTGAATCGGCTCACAAATGCTGTGGATATCGTCTTTTCGCACCAACCCCTTCATCAGTGGAGGCCGCACGCCCAGGCGCAGGGGCCGACGGCGAATTGCGGAGCGCCGGCCAGTTCGCCCGGTACGGTCAGGAAGCACTACTCGAGGTAGGCGGCGAGCGCTCTGAGCCGGAGCG
>CBDVDJ010000098.1:0-8027 GCA_965372695.1 uncultured bacterium | reverse complement strand
CCGAATACGGCACCCTTCGTCATTACGACGGCGCCTCGTGGACAGATATGGCGAACAACACGTACACGTACGGCTTCAACTCGCTGAGCTGCATCACGAGCAGCGAGACCTACCTGGCCGGCGACGGCGCACAGCTCCTCCGGTGGAGCGGAATGGGCTGGAGCCGGATCAACGACACGTGGGCCACGGGCTCCAACCTGAACGCGATCCAGGGATTCGACTCGGGAGAGATGTGGGCATTCGGCGACCACGGTACGATGCTGCACTTCGACGGCACCGGCTGGTCCGCCGAAAGGACAATCACGAATGAAAACATCCTGGACGTCTGGGCGGCATCACCCGACTCGATCTACGCTGTGGGTGGGAACTCGACAATCCTCCAGAACCACGGCGACGGCTGGATCGAGTTCCACCACCCGTTCTCGATCGGGAACCTGCGTTCGATCTGGGGAACGAGCCCCCGCGACGTCCGCGCGGGCGGTGACGCGGGACAGATGCTCTACGCCGACGGCACGACGATAACGGTCGATACCATCGCCACCGCCGAAGCCGGCCCGATCATCGACTTGTGGGCCAGCGGCCCCGACGACTGGTACGCGGTCGTCCACGCGGGCGTTTTCCACTACGACGGCGTCCCGTGGACGCCGATCGCCCTGGGAGGCCGGCAGGTGACGGCGATCGACGGCGTGTCGGCCGGCGAGGTGTATTTCGCGGGCGGTGGTCTCGGAGGTATCAACATGGCGGGCGCGCGCAAGCCCGGCACGGCCCCGGCGGCGGGCCCCATCGGCGACGGTTTCCTGCTCCGCTACGACGGCGCCAGCTGGACTGAAGTCGCTTCCGGCATCGACATTTATCCGAATGACATCGAGGCGGTCGGCAGCAACAACGTGTTCATCGCCGGCACCACCAGATCGAGCTTCGGCATCGCGCACTACAACGGCTCGCGCGTGGTCACCGGCTCGACGCCGGCGGCGAGATCGGCCAGCGGCATCTGGTGTACGGGCAACACAGCGTACGCGGTGGGAACGAAGGGACTCATCGCACGCACGCGGTCCAATTGAGCGCGTCACCCGGCCCGCGCGCGCCGAAGTGAAGCGGCGATCAGGGAATATATCCGTCGTTGATATAACAGGCGAAAGACAATATTCTGAGTGAATGGGTGTATCTCGGAAAAACGTCGGCTCTGAGGGCGAAGCTCTCGAACTGACAATCGAAACCATCGTGGCCGGCGGTGACGGACTGGCGCGGCGGGATAACAGCTGCGTCGTCTTCGTCCCGCGCACGGCCCCCGGCGAACGCATCGAAGCCACCGTCACCGAGGGCCGCCGGCAGTGGATGCGGGCCCGCCTGACCCGGGTAATCGACCCTTCCCCCAGCCGGCGCGAACCGCCGTGCCCACACTACGACCGCTGCGGCGGGTGCCAACTCCAGCACATCGAATACGCCGCCCAACTGAGCGCCAAGGCGGGCATCGTCGCCGACGCGTTCCGCCGCCTGGGCCGCCTCGACGCGCCGCCGGTCGAGGTCACCCCGTCGCCGCGCCAACTCGGTTACCGCAACCGGATCTCTGTTGTATTGCGCCGAAGCGATACCGGCAGCGTGGCAGCGGGATTCCACGCCCTCGACGGCGTCGGCGGCAAAGACCTCGTCGACATCGACGCCTGCCCGCTGGCCGAAGATCCCATCAACCAGGTGTGGGCCGCACTCCGGACCGCCTGGGGAGACGGCGCCGCAGAACTACCCAAGGGACACGAACTGCGCCTGACGCTGCGCTCCAACCACCAGGGCCGCGTCGGCCTGGCGATCGAGGGAAGCCGTGGCGGCGGCCACGCGGGCATCGCCCGTCTCGTCGAGGGGATCGACATTCTGGACTCGGTATGGATCCTCGGGAAACGCGGCGCGGTCGCGCGCCAGGCGGGACTGGAAACAATGCCGGAGCGGCTGGGCGGGTACGAGATCCCGCTCGCCGGCACGGCGTTCACACAGGTCAACCGCACCGCCGCCGACTTGATGAACGAATACGTCGTAGAGCAGTGCGGCGACGTGTCGAAGCGCCGCGTCATCGACGCCTACTGCGGATTCGGCACACGGACCGTCGCCCTGGCGCGCGCCGGAGCGATCACCGTCGGCATCGACTTCGACGCGACGGCCATCGAGGCGGCGTCACGACTCGCCCGCGAGGCCGGACTCGGCGCCGTGTTCATCGGCGCGCGTGTCGAACGGCGCATCAGAAAGGAACTCCCCGCCGACGTCGTCGTACTCAATCCCCCGCGCTCGGGCATCGCTCCCGACGCCACCCGCGCCCTCCTCGACCGGCCGGCCGAACTCCTCGTCTACGTAAGCTGCGACCCCGCGACACTGGCCCGCGACCTCAAGCGGCTCTCCCCGGGATACCGGCTCAACGCCTGCCGCGCCTTCGACCTCTTCCCGCAAACCTCTCACGTGGAAACAGTCGCCACCCTGACGCCCACCGGGAAATGACCGGCGGATCGATCCGCAAAGAGGCCCGAAGCACGAACCGCCCGCAAATGCGGACGGTTCGCTCTCCTCGCGTTACTCGTCTCGAAGACAAGGTCTGCCACCGCGATTGCCAAATCAACCTCTAGTCCTTGAAGTGCCCCTTTCCACCGTTACCCGGCGTGTGAGCGTTGATCCAGGCAAGGATCGGTTGCCAGACCCACATCGTCGCGTCGGTCGCCGTCCACAGGTCCGTGTGACCAAAGTCGAGGATCTCGGCTTCGGGCGGGTAAAACGAGATCATGTGGGACGACACGTCCGAACTTCCGAGCAGGGTCGTCGTATACAAGCCCTTCTCTCCATGACCACCGCCAACACCGACGTAGAAAACAGGTACGTTGATACTGGACAGGTAGTCGTCATACGGCAGATCGACCTCGTCGCAGTAGATGGCCGAAAGTTCCTGCTGCCACGGAAGAGGAATATAGAACGCCGCCGTCATCAAAAAGTCGTTCCACGCCGGTACCGGCGTGAACTGAAGATCGTACGGATACCCGAACTCGTTGAACACTCCCGCCACGAAGTGATAACAGCATTCGAGTCCCGCGATGAGATACGTGGCCGCGCCCGCCAGCAGTGACGCCTGGTAGTTGGTCAACCCGGGCACGACGGGTGATGCGCCGTCCGGATCATACGTCGCCAGTGCTCCCACGATCCGGAACAGCGTAGGACTCGTATCGTAATACACACCGGAGTTTATCGTTTCCTGGTGTGCCGCCGCGGTCGCGCAGTTGGCAAGGCGCTCGGATTCCAGATCGGTTTTGAGACTTCCCTCCACCGGAATATAGCCGGCGACATGACGAAGCCCCGGCGGGAGCTGCGTCTCGCCGTTGAGATAAGCGTAACCGGTGTTGGCACCGGAACTGTAGCCGAGCAGGTGGATCTTGCGCCAGCCGTTCCCGGTCACCAGGCGCGTCGATCTCGCGACCGCCATGCCAATTCCAAGGTTGTCGGCCTGGTTCTGCGTGTCCCAGTCGGCCATGAAGCCAAAGTCGGTTGTGGCCTCCGGAACAAGAATCCAGTTCTGGTCGATTCCCCAGACGTCAACGTTGTTCTGCGCAAGATAGACGGCGAATGATTTGTCGTCGTCGACATTCGCGGATGCCGATCCGATGATAAACTTGACGAATCCGATGCCATCGCCGTGCTGTAGGAACACTGCTTTCCGGGTACGGATCGGCTCGCCGTCCGCTCCCTCCCGGACGACTCGGTGGAGGCCGATCACGTCGTGGAAGCCGGTCCCCGTGCGAACCTCGAAGTAGTAGTGAACGACGTCGTCAACGATCAGCTCGCGTTCTACCGAGACAATGTGCCCCGTGGAGGCTGCGGTTTCCTCGTCCGGCGCGTACGCCGCGTCGAATTCCCACCCGGCCTTCGTCGTGACCTCGGCGGCGACCGCCGCGGGGTCGAGGTCCAGCCGGGAACTTTCGACAACGTCGGAACCCGGATCCAGCGCCGGTTCGTTGCTGCACCCCGCCACAATCAGCACGGCCAACAATAACACAGACAAAAACAGTAATCGCTTCATGCGATACCTCCCCTTCTTGTACTGTAGAAAAACTACAAACGAAACACGGATTGAAATTGGGCAGGACCCCTCGCGGAGTGGAGCGGTGGATGCATCGGCAATTGCGCCACAACCAGATGTTACGGCAATGTGGGGTCGGCCCCGGATTCAAACAATTCCCGCCTGCGGAGGCGAGAGATCAAGAGGATGGTTAACATCCTACCTGATTTCGTTTCTCCAGTCAACACGCCCTTTCTGGGCGCTCACTTCAACAACACCATTTTCCTGGTCTCGACGAAGTCGCCGGCGACCAGCCGGTAGAAGTAAATCCCCGACGCCACCTGCGCGCCCGCCGCGTTGCGACCGTTCCACTTCACGTCCCTGTGGAGCCCAGCCTTGCGCTGCTCGTCGACGAGCACGCTGACGAGCTGTCCCTTGACGTTGTATACACTCAACGTCACGTGCTCGGGCGCGCGCAGCGAAAACTCGATCGTGGTGACGGGGTTGAACGGATTGGGGTGGTTCTGCGCGAGGCCGTTGACGTACACGTCGGGCGCCTCGGCCGCCACCGGGTCACCGATCGGATTGCCGAACCAGTTGAGGATGTCCCGCAGGTGGCGGGCACGTTCCGGTGTGCCGAGATTTTCTTCGTCCCGGATCCGGTGAAAGCTGAATGCGGACAGGACAACCGAGGCCGGATTGCCGTGGTAATTGTTCATGGTGTTGGCAACGATAGCCTTTTCGGCCGTCCACTGGGCGTCGTACCGCATGTCGGCGCTCGACGTACCGATCGCTTTGAGCACGTCGAATTCGACAGCGTCCGGGTAACCGTTCGCTAACCACAGCGCGGTCTCTCCCTGACCGTCATCGAATATCCCGCCTGTCGACGCCAGTACTCTGGGATTGTACCCGATGCCCGACGCGTCCAGGTGGGTCCGGTACCGGAGTTCGTGGGGAATGTAGGTCTTGAACTGGTCCGCCGACGGCCCTGTCAGCGATTTCCACTCCTCGACGATGTTGTTGCCGGATAGATACACACCCGACCACTGGTCATGCCAGTCGACGAATTCGTAGAGCAGACCGTAGTCGTCGGCCTTTCCGGGGCTCCCCGTCCCGTCGCCAAGAAGGCAGGTATGCCGGTCGCCGGTGTTCCATATGATCGTCGTATAGTTCGGAATGAGTTGGGCCACGGCGGCCACGTCGCTACGGCCGGGGGTGTTGCCCGCACACGCACCGGGGTCGCGGATGTCGTAGCGGTCGACCTGCGAGTCGATACCCAGCATCTGAAACGACGTCTCGAACATGACGCGTGCTTCTTTGCTGCCCGATCCGTCGACGTACAGGATCGACCCGCCGTTGTAGAACCCGCCCCCCGGCAACACCTGGAATTCCATCGGGTTTGCCGCCGCCTCTTCGATATCCCGCGTATGCCTGGCCGACTCCATCCAGTACGTTTCATCGACGAGACTCATCGCGCGGAAGAAGTAGAGCACCGTGTCGCCCGACTCGAAGAAGGTGTCGTTGAGGTCGACGCAATAACGGTCGGCCACGGCCCCGGTGAGGCCGGGTCCGGTGAAGACCGTATCCATGCGAATGACCGTCCACTCCTCCCCGCCGGCAAACTCGGTCCCCACCATCGGCCAGCGGTTATTATCGTCGATGAGCAGGTCACCGCTCTTGACTCCCGGATGGAAGAACGAATTGACTCGAACGTGGCAGTAGACGGCCGGTCCGCCCGTCATGGGATCGATGTCAATGCCGGCGGTGTCGATGACGGTGACGCACACCGAATCGCCGGCACGCACATCAAAACTCTCCCGTGGCAGGATGTCGAACGCCATATCCGCCCGGCCAACACCCTCTGCATAGCCGGCGTAAGGAAACGCGTCCTGGAAGAGCTCGATTTCCCTGACGATAAAGCGCGGCAGCAGCGCCGAGGGGTCGACGAAGCCGGTATCGGGCGGGCTCGGCGCACTCGTGTCGCACATCGTGTGACTCACCACACTGTACTCGTGATAGCCGCCGGGAAGCGCGTACTGGTCGACGTGGTCAGAGGTGGTCGTATGCGCTATTTCCTGCCCGTCGCGCAACACGGTATACGAAACAGCGTAACTGACCCTCGGCCACTCGATCTCGACTCCTTCGACGCTGGTACCGTCGGACGCATAGACAGTGTCCGGAGGCACGGCCGGCGCTCCCGCCTTACCGTAGTCGGCCGCCCCGACCCCCTCGCCGCAGAGGCCCTGCGCGCGAACCTCATAGTCCCAACCACCGCTGACGTAAGTCGTAGCATCGATCCACGACGTCCCGGTAACGCTGTCGGCGATCACCGTGTTGTACCGCAATACCTTGTAACTCGACGCGCCCAATACGCCGTCCCACGTGACTTCAACCATGTGGCAGAGCGTTTGGTCGGTTGCGTTGACGTTCGCCGGCGGAGGGGGCGGAATGTCGACCACCCTCCCCGGCACCGAAGCCGAAAGCGAACTCTGCATGCATACGTTTCCCGCCGTGACCTGATACTGGTGGTCGGTGTCAGGGGGCGGGCTCTCGTCGAGATACGAGGTGTCGGCCAGTTGCTTGATCGAAAACCCGTCGCGCCACAGGGTGTAAAAATCGGCCGTCCCCACCGGAGCCCACTCGACCTGAACGATGTCGCACGCGGTACTGTCGGTCACCACGAGATCCGACGGCGTCGCCACCGACGTCCACGCACGATATCCAGTCACCGCATCGCTGAAATCACCGGCGTCACAAGGTGAGAAAGCACGGACACTATAGTACCGTGGCACGCCGTTCTCCGGAGCGTCGAAGTCATCGTATAAGAGAGAGTCGGCACCCGCCGTGCCGATGTAATTGGTGTAGTCCATGTCCGGATCGGTGTCACGGTATATGCTGTAGCGAGTCGCGTTCTCGACGAGAGGCCACTGGATCCGGACCTTATTGCACCATGTTCCGTCGGACGCCACCACTTCTTCCGGTTCGGCCACCGGACTCCAACGCGCTCCGAGCGTCGAATCCGAGCGGACACCGGGCACGGAATCACAGCTCGAGTTATACGCCTCTACCACGTACGTGTGCCACTCGTAGCGTGTGCAGTTCCAATCTTTCCACGGACTGTTCACACTTTGGCTGGGGTTGCTAGCGTACTCGCCGTCCCGCAGTATGCGGTAGCTCCACGTAGCGATCTGGTCCCAGGAGACCTCGACATACGAGCAGATATCACCGGAAGCATCGACGTTTTCCGGCTTTGGCGGCGTGACGCCCGACCAGTTCTCGCTGACCGACGCCGTGGGCGCCGCTTCACCGCACGCATTGACGGCGACAACCCAGTAGTAATAGGTGTCCGTCGAATCGGGAATGTCGTGGTAGTCACAGTCACCGTTGCACGTGTCGGGCACCTCGGCAACGAGAAGGGCCGTCCCGAAATCGTCGATGTTGTTGCGGTTGATGTCGTACTTTTCGATGTCGTAGATCGCCGAGTGCGCACTCCACTCCAGCCGGACCGAACAGAGCGAGACCTGGGAACCGAGAGAATAGGCCGGTTCGGGCAGCTCCTTTGCGTGCCCGTAGTTGTAATCGTACGTTCCGCTGTCGCCATACCAGTTGTGACCGACCACGTAGTAGCTCCGGCTCACTCCCGGCGGCGCCGATGTGTCTTCGAACCAGGTATCGTCGTAAATGAGGTCCGATACCGGACCGCCAGGGCTCTCGATCCAGACGGAGTAGTACTCGGCCAACCCGTTCTGGTCCCACGTCACCCGGACCATTCCACAGTGGTTGCCGTCGGTCGCGTCGACGCCGGTAACCTCGCCGGGCTTGCCGTCCGAGCAGTACAGATCGAGGTCGGTATACCCCGACTGCAGGCCGTCGCTTTCGATGGCCTTCACGTCGATCTGGTACCACGAGTTGACGTTGCCGAACGCGTGACTGAGCGTGATAACGCTGTCCGCCGGAAAAAAATCTGTTTCTTCGCGCGCCTGTCCGTTGTCCCAGTCGATCG
>CBDVDJ010000097.1:0-8029 GCA_965372695.1 uncultured bacterium | reverse complement strand
GCTTTTCAAAGGTATCCTGTACGTACACCCTGCCCCAGTCTTCCTCCCTGTTCTCTTCCAGCCACTTCCACAGGGCGCGAACCTCGTCCATTTCGTTTCCCGCCGGGTCGGGGACGGCAGCCCGCAACGGAGCGCCCGCCTGAAACGCGATCATTAATGCGACGGCCACCGGAAGCGGCAACGTCCAGGCCGGAAAACGAACTCGAAACACCGGCCGCCTGGACAGGTGGGCCAGATACGGTATCGCGGCCAGTGCCAGTCCCAGCCGGACAAAGTAGAGCATCCGCCAGCTGCCCGGCCCCAGCAGTTTGACGTCGAACTCCCCGGTGACGAAGACCAGGAGCGTGAGCAGAACCGCCGCGGTCAAAGCCCCGTACAGCGGCGCGTCGCCGCTCCGGCGGCCCAGAAAGGCGATACCCGCGACACCGGCCGCAAGCAGCGCGAGCATGGGCAGCGCGCCTGCGATCAACCCCGGCGATATCGCGGGCGTGTGCCCCTGGACCAGGTCGAGCGCGTGCGTCGGCACTGCCAGCCGCGCCATCACCATGGACCCGGCGAGGTTCTGCGGCTCGAACCACGAAGTTCCCCTCGCCATCAACAGTGGCGCCCAGTAAACGGCCGCAGCTGGAATCCCGGCGGCGGCGGCGAGCGCCTGCCACGCCAGCCCGTGCTCCCCGCACTTGCGCTTTCCCAACACCGTCCACGCGTGGATCACGGCAACAAGTGCCAGTGGTACGATGGCGTAGAGGTGTGTGACGACGATGAAACCAACCAGCGAGGCAATCGCGGCCGCGTCGCGCATCGATTTGCAGGGACGCGCCAGACGATCGATCAGCACGACCAGCGCCGCCGCGGCGATGTAGAAGGTCCACATCCCGCCCGGCGCCGATCCGATCCCGACGATCGCGGGGCGTTGCAGGAGGAGCACGAACGCCAGCACGGCGGCGGCGGGCGGCGGCAACGACCTCCGCGCCACCGAGTACAGCGCCAGCGGCGGCGCCACGAAACCCAGCCACACAAACAACGCGTATAGCGTGAAGGGCGAAACGCCCGCGCGGGTGAGCGCCGACAGCACGCCGTACCACAGGGGCGAATGCAGCGTCGACACGGAAAAGCCGCAGAACGCGGTTTCCGACCAGCCGTTGAACGCCTCGAACGCGGCGGCGCCCACTTCGGCCAGGTGGGAGGGGTTATCGAGGTAGGTGAGATATCCGCCGGTCAACACCGGCCAGGCAATGACGACACCGGCCGCGGCGAGTGTGGCGGCGGCCACGAGGTCGGCGCGGGCGAGTGAAAGCCGGGACAAGCGGTTGACGCGGTCAGCTTCCATCCGAGAGGCGGAGGTGGAGTTCCTTTAACTTGTCTTTCTCTGAATTCTCTATCTTGCCGCGCCCGAAACTCTTCTTGATACTGCCCAGTTTCACGGCGCGGATATAATTGATGTAGTGGTACGCAAGCCCTCCGGGCACAGCGACAAATGTCTTCACGCTTTCCTTGAAGTACACTGTCTGGTAATCCCCGTCGCCCGGATTCGAGACCACCTGTGAATGTTCCGAGGCCAGCCCCGGCTCCACCAGCTCCACCACCTCATTGCAGTAAAACACGGGAGAGAGCAGCGCCTTGACGCCCTTGACCTCTATACAGCTCGAGCCTCCCTCGTCGTATATTCGTTTGATCCGGGAAGACACGTCCATGCGGAATTCAGCAGACGCGTAGATCTTCAGCGCCTGCTCCGGCGTAACTCCCTCGATGCCGATAAACGCCGTGGCTTCGGTCCGGATGAACCCTTCCTCGAACTTGCGCGCGTGTTTATTGTCCGGCGCCCGCCCCTGTGGATCCATGAAACCGGCTTCCAGGAATTCCACTTCTACGACCGCTTCTCCACCCGTGGGAAGGTCGGACAACGCCCGCTTCACATCGTCGATCACGAGACTTCGCATGGCCGCGGCCGTGCGTTGGGGGTATTCGGCGCCCAGGTCGTCCTTTTCTTCGGAATACAGGGAGATCTGGGCCACCATACGATCGTCGAGCGGCAGTTGTTCGATCCAGGCAGCCAGACGAGATGCCGGATCGGTTGTCTCCGGCGCAAACGCCGGGGCCGCCACCGACGCCAGAACGGCGCAAACGAGCAAAATAACTGCCAGGTGTTTCTTGTTCAACGTTTCTCCTCCGTGACTTCAGAGTTCGCGAATACGACCCATCCCAGCAGCGGATAATGATCCGACCCGTAGGTGCTGTCGATGCGACGGTAACGGGCACGCCATCCTTCGGGCAACCGGAAAAACAGAAAGTCGGTCTGGCGCTCGAGGATGGCGCCGAATTTGTACGTCCCGTGAACGGGTTGCACGGCAGGCTCGGCAAACTCCTCCCGGATGCGGCGGACCGCCGGCTCCTCTCCTTCTCCCATCCACGTGTTGAGGTCGCCACCCAGCACGGCGGCTTCGGCTCCGGGAACGTGCGAGAGGAGGTATTCCGTCTGTCGTTCGCGCACACGGCTGAAGCTGCGAAAAAAAGTACTGAGCCCCGTGCGATTGTCGAGATGCACGTTGATTATGGAAAAGCGCCACGATTCTCCGGCCGATGTTTCGCCCGCCACCGACGCGCCAATCGTCACCCGCCTCTGATGACGAAGCGGCAGCACCCACGCCCGGTAGTCGGACAGGGGGAGCGTCGAGAGAATCGCGTTCCCGCGGTCTTCCGGCGGAACCTTGTCGAGACCGTTCCGCATCGACGGCACGTAGAAGGCGTGCAGCCCTTCTTCGATGGCAACCTGCCGGACATCCCTGCGGATACCAAGCTCTCTCACCGGGAATATTTCATCCGCGTACAGAGCCTCGCGCGGCAGGTCGACGGGGATCTCATCGCCGTCGCGGAAAGTCTCCTGGAGCAGGATGACGAAGTGATCGACCCTGCGGCCGCCGGTGAGGACTCCCGTGCGAAGTTGCCGGATGAAATACTCCAGGGCGCCGCCTCCGACATGCGTGTTCCACGCGACGATCGCGAGCGAATCGAGCAAAACGGGCGTTGAAACAATGTCCGCAACCTCGATAACGGGAGGCCCTACCGCCGCGCACCAGCGCAGGAGCTCTTCCCTTTCTTCCTCTATGGACGCCTCAAACCACTGGATCGACACTCGGTCTTCCACCGGTGGGCAAAGTTCGGGCAGCGGAGGCGCGGTGTCGACGATACCGGGTCCGCACCCCGGATAGACGAGCGCGTACAGCAACAGCGCTGTCCAATGCGCTGTCCGACGCGTGGCTGTCAACAGGGTGGTTATGAAAAGCAGTTTATTCATGGACGATCCATCGGGAGGGGCAAGAACCCGAGCTATATTATCAGGATACAGGATTATGCCGGTTGGAATCCAGCACTGGAAGAGCCCCGGCGCGCCCGGGACTGCCGGCGGTGGGTTCAGCTTTTCTTTCTGGCCAGCCGACGCTGCCGGCGGCGGAAAATGCGTCCGAACTCCTCGGCGAGCTCGAACGACGCATCTACGGCGCGCGGATTCCGCGAGTCCAGGTATTCGACATTGACGCCGAGTTTGTCCTCGGGAAAGCCGATCTGGCCGGCGAAAGAAGAAATACGGTCCCATACTCCGATGAGACAGGAAATCGACGCTTCCCGCATGCTGCGCGCGCCCTTGAGCATGCGGTCGACGTCTCTCGGGATAAACACGCCCAGCGTCTTCTTGGCGAACGTGACGTCTTCGACCGTCACCAGCGGACTGAAGGTCAGAAATATTTTGGGGATCCGCTCCCGTTCCAGGGACCGCACCAGGTCGAGGAGCAGACAGCACATCCATTCGCTCTCGTAGAGAATCTGGGTGCTGAAGAACTCGAAACCGCAATCGTTTATCTTTCCCAGCACGCGCTGTGTTTCGTCCATCGACGCGGGCCGCGCGACGAATTGCTGGCGCCGCGTGGGGATGATGATTCCGCCGCAACGGAAACCCCGACCGTGCGCAAACGCCGACGCCTCGCACACCTGCATCGCGCCCTTCTTGTACTTCTTGTCACTCGTGTCTCCACCCACGAGAAAGATGTCGTTGCACCCGAGAGCGGCGGCGTGATCGAGCCACTCGCCGAACTCGTCGCGCGTACACATCACCGACACCTTGTAGAGGCTGAGCGACTTGGCGGTGAGATCCTTGATCCAGCCGGCGAACTCGTCGTTCGACACGCGCTCGCGTTTACGGCGGAATTCTCCCTCGTCCTGCAGGTCGGGCACGCTCACCGCGTGGAACGAGTTGTAGCATGAAAAGCTCTGCCGGAGGACGGCATACGCCTTGTCGCGATCCTCCAGCGTCGGAGGACACGCTTCCAATATGACGCTGGCGTCGAGTATCGTGGTTCGTTTGCTCATAAGGGTTAGTCCAGACTGACAAAGTAGCGAATTTTAGCAATTTTCGCACGCTCAATCAATCGGCGCCCCCGTCCCGGGCGGCCCCCTGGAGACCTTGTATCCTATATGGTTGTTAATAAAGAGGTTGCGTCCTGCCGGCCCATGGGCCGGCCCGGACGGCCCGTCGTCGGACGGCCGCCCGGACCGGCGCAGCTCAGTCGACCCGGCGGGACCGCACGCCGAAGTCGACGTTGTCGCCCACCCAGTCGAAGAAGCGCTGCTGTTCGGCCAGCTGCGCGCCGGGCAGCATGATCTTGGGGTCGCGCCAGGTCACCATGACGTCGGCGTCCTGAGTCCACACCTTGACACGTTTGCGTTTGACCTCGGTCTGCCAGCTCTTGCCAACCACGGCGTTGGTATAGAGCAGCCGGATGGTCACGCTGCGCGCGAGCCGTTCCAGCGGCGAGACGACGATGCTGTCGAACCCGGTAGCGTCGTCGCGCGACAGGTCGGGTATGCCGTCGCTTACCATAACCACGGCGATGGGTCGCAACACGAGGTTCTTGCTCTTGACGGTGTGCGCCACCTGCTCGAAGAACGCGTTGTAATCGGTAAACGGGTTGGGGTTCTCGCGGGGAAACATTTCCCGCAGTGTCACCGCGATTTCGTCGACCGACTTGTTCTCGAACGTCTGGATAGGATAGAACGTCTTGGGTTCGTCGGCCCTCGCTCCACCGATCGAGCTGACGAACAGGGCGTTCGGACGTTCCATCCCCCCCACTCCGTTGAGATGGCAGTAGATGTAATGCGCGAGAAAGTCGATCGAGTCGTCGAAGTGCGGACCGGCCATGAATGAGCCGCTCACATCCACACCGACGAACATCGACAATCTCGGACTGGTCGCACCGTCCGCCTTTCCGAGCAGATCACACCCCTGTTGTGTCAAAAGGACGGCGACGGCAATCGCCGTTATAATCGTTGTTGTTCGCATGACAATCAACTCCTCTGCACAGCCCGGCGCCTAGAACGACGGCTGACGTTCGGATTCCGTCGCTTCGTCGGCCGTATCTCCGGCAAAATCCGCCGGCGTGAGCGACTCGATGACCGGCTCGGAGACGTCGTCCACGTGCCGTTTCCTGGCCGCAGCGGGCCGCCCACTGTCGAGCGATTCCGCCCGGTGCTTGAGGCCCTTTATCAGGTCTTCCGAGTATTTGATCGCCTCGAGGCTATCGAAGGGCAGCCTGAACAGGTGCTGATTGATCACGCACAAAGTGCAGAAGTTGAGTCCGGCCGCCACGACCTGGAGCGGCGGAAGCAGAAGCGCCGAGAGGAGCTCCTCCCCCTGGGCCTTGACCCATCCGGACTCTTTTTTCAAGCGCCGCCAGTACTCGTCGGAAACAGCGAGTACCCGGGGCTTGTCCGATTTGCTCCGGGTGGCCGTCCGCAGTCCCCGCCCGTGGATAACCGCCATGATCGTGGGAGTACCCCGCGTCGCAAACAGAAACCACGTGAGGCTGCGCACGCCGAACCAGACGAAACACGATATCGCGAGCGTCCAGAAAACACCCAGCTCGAAGTTAGCCGAATACTGGGCAAACCAGGGCACGAGCGAATCGACGAACTCCCGGTAAAGGAACACGACTTCGACGAACAACACCACCGCTTCGATTCCGGCGATCCCGGCGATTGCGGACGCGCTCCTGGTCTTGAAAGAATCGACGAACGTCGACAACACCGCGTAACTGCCCAGTACCACGAAGAACAGAAACAAGAACAACGGCAGCCGGACGAATGCCACCGTCATCGTCTCGCCTGTGATGTTGGAGAAAGTATCGATCACCAGCGGTGTCATGACGTAGGTGAAGATCGTTGTTTCGACGACACACCACGAGAGTGTCAACGCGACGGCGATCCAGGGTACCGGAGACCTGACGACGCTTTGCGCCGCCTGCCGCAGAAAGTGCGCCGGCATCAGCAGCACGTCCAGCACCAGGGCCCACGCGGCCAGCGCAACGAGACGAACCACGCCCGTCACAGACGCAACCAGCACCATGAGGAACCGGAACAGTCCGCCCCAGAACGAAAGGATGGACTTGCCCAGATCCCACCAGGTAACAAAGAGCAACGTTACGAATTCCTGCCGCCTCTGGCGTATGGGTACGGTGAGCAAACCGGCGATGGTTGCCCAGCACCCGAGTATCACCGCCATCACGGGCAGGAGCAGGAAGACGCGCTTGACGCTCATCAACCACAACTGGTCCCCGGCGCTCCACGCGAAGCTGACAAAGGACTCCTGAAAGTACATCGGGAAAAACAACACCGACAAAACCACTTTGACGATGCCGCTGGATTCGGTAAGCATGATCGGTCCCCCATAGGATTGAGACATGCGTCCCGGGCGACGGCCCGTTCCGATTTAGCTTTGGTCCACATAGCGCAAATCCCACTCATGAGAGTGGGATCCACGTGTTGTGTAGCGATGATTCGGGACCGCTTCCGCATAATCCGTGCCCCGGCGACGGTCGCGTCGCAACGTAACCCGCATCGGTCAGACGTTTCTCATGGCAGCCGGGAATGACGGCGCCGCGACCGCAACGCCGACGGTGAAACATCGTGTAATGCGCATGAGGACGGGCAAAACGCGGAAGTACCGAGAGCGCAAAACGGCTCGTCGTCGCCAACGGCGGTTACAAGGGATTCAACGCGTTGAATGAGTGCGGAGGCTTCCCGCAACGAACGCAGCAGTACCGAACAGAACGCCGACGAACACTTCCGGTACTTCGGCAACGGCGGGAACGGACGGGATAACGGCGAACCGCCACACGGTCGTCGAAACCAGCCCGGCAATCATTCCGGCGATCGCTCCGGTGGCCGTCGAACGCGGCCAGTACAGTATCCCGATGAGACCGGGCAGAAAAGCTCCGGCGTAGAGTGCCCCGGCTAAAACAGTCAACTCGACGATCCCGAACCCGATCGACGGATAGGCACGGGCGAACGCGGCCAGCGCCACCGACAGGATGGCGCACAGCAGGACAATGAGGCGGGCGGAATTCACAGTGTCGCGGTGCGCTGCCCGCACCTGCGGCAGAAGGTCACGTTGCAGCGCGCCTGCTGCGACGAGCAGTACGCTGTCGATCGTCGACATGGCCGCGGCCAGCAGCGCCGTGAGAATGACGGCTCCCGCCACAGGGCCCAGGATCTGCGCGTCCCCGAGCAGCCACGGAACGATCGCGTCGGTTCGGGCCGCCACCTCGGCCGGGACCCCGAATACGCGTGCGAGCAGGCCGATCGGCAGAAGAAAGAAATACGTCACCGCCACCAGGCCACCGACGAGCCACGCGCCGCCGCGCGCCGCCGCCGCACTGCGAAGACCGTAAAAACGCGTCAACTGGCGCGGATCGGAGACCAGTTTCAGTCCCCCCGACAGACCGATGCCCACGATGAGGAGGAGCGGCGCCGCCGTGGTGACGCGCAGCAAACTGTAAGTGCCGCTCACGGTGCTGAAAGTGCCGTCGCCGGTCCTGGCCGCGTCAATCGCCTGCAGGCCGGCCCAGGTCGCATTCCACCCCCCGGCATGGGAAATAAGCGTCAGAGGAATCACCACTGCGCCGGCCAGCAGAAGAACGGCCTGCAGTGAATCACTCCACACGTCGGCGAGATATCCGCCGACGGTTGTGTACGCCAGCTG
>CBDVDJ010000096.1:0-8098 GCA_965372695.1 uncultured bacterium | reverse complement strand
CCGGCGACTCGCGCAGTCCACAACCCCCGACGTGGTCATCGGGTTCCAGCACGGCCCGTGGTTATTCGCCGAAGTCAGCCTGGCGGGGTGCGACGTTCCGGTGATACTCGCCGAACGCAACGCGCCCGACCAGTACGACCACACCAGCGCCGGAAAAATTCGGAACCTGATATTTCAATCGATGCGGCCCGCGCCGACGATCACCGTCCAGAGCCCGAACTACGTCGACCGCTATCCAGCTTTCCTCCGCTCGAGAATCGTCGTGATCCCCAACCCCGTTTACCCGGCACAGCGATTTGCCGACCCGGGCACAGAACGGACGCAGCGAACACTTCTGTGTGTCGGCCGGCTGTCGTACCAGAAAAACTATCCAGCTTTGATCGCCGCGTTCGCGCGGCTCGCTCCCGGCCGTCCGGAGTGGCGGCTGCATATCGTCGGTGAAGGCGAGGAAAGAACGGCGCTGGAATCGCTGATCGACGCGACCGGTCTCGGCGATCGCATCTCGATGGACGGCGCCGTGACCGATGTGGCGGCGGAGTTTGCAACCGCCGACCTGTTCTGCCTGCCTTCGCGCTGGGAAGGGTTTCCCAACACACTGGCCGAAGCGCTGGCACACGGTCTGCCCGCGGTGGCGTATGCGGGGTGCGCGGGCACCAGCGATCTCGTCGAGCCCGGCGAGAACGGTCTGCTGGCGGCGGGCAACGGAGACACCGCGGCGCTCGCCGGCTCGCTCGAGTTACTGATGGACGACGCCGCAAAACGGGACCGGATGGGAGCGAACGCAAGGTCGATCGCCGGCAGGTTCGCGCCCGAGAAAATTTACGACGCCTGGGAACGGCTCTTCTTCAGATTCAGGGTGTGCCCGTGAAACTCCTCTTCGGCATCAAGTCTATGGATGTCCCCGGCGGCGGAGAGAGCTTCTACGATCTCGATCACCGGATCTCGCGGATCGGGCGCAGATTCGAACTCGCGCTATTCGAGATCGGGTGCCGTCTGGCGGCGCGCGTTACCGTCCTGTCGAACGCGGCGGGCGAGGCGCTGCGATGCCTGCTCCGGCACCCGGTGCTGACGGCTCGACAGATGTTGACGACCGTTCCGGCCAGGGTGGCCCACGAGCGGCGGATCAGGGACGGAGCGGCCCGGCCATGAGGATCATGTTCGTCTGCAGAATGTTCGACCGGGTGGCGGGCGGCGTGGAACGCATGGCGACCAACATCATGAACGCCATGGCCGAGCGCGGTCACGAGGTGGCGCTGTTCACGTGGGACCTCGATGGCGCCGAGCCGTTTTATCCCATGGACGATTCCATCACGTGGCACCGCCTCGACATGGGGCACGCCGGCAGAATCGCCGGCAACCGGCTGCGGGCAAGACGGGCGATTGAATTCCGGCGACTCGCGCAGTCCACAACCCCCGACGTGGTCATCGGGTTCCAGCACGGCGCGTGGTTGTTCGCCGAAGTTAGCCTGGCGGGATGCGACGTTCCGGTGATACTCGCCGAACGCAGCGCGCCGGACCAGTACGACCACACCAGTGCCGGAAAATTCCGGAACCTGATTTTTCAGTCCATGCGGCCCGCACCGGCGATTACCGTCCAGAGTCCGAACTACGTCGATCGCTATCCGGCTTTCCTTCGCTCGAGAATCGTCGTGATCCCCAACCCCGTTTACCCGGCACGACGATTCGCCGACCCGGGCACAGAACGAGCTCAGCGAACACTCCTGTCGGTCGGCCGGTTGTCGTACCATAAAAACTATCCGGCCTTGATTGCCGCGTTCGCACGGCTCGCGCCCGCCCGGCCGGAGTGGCGGCTGCAGATCGTCGGTGAGGGCAAGGAACGGACCGCGCTGGAATCGCTGATCGAGGCCACCGGTCTTGGAGATCGCATCTCGATGGACGGCGCCGTAACCGATGTGGCGTCACAGTACGCCAGCGCTGATTTGTTCTGTCTTCCGTCGCGCAGGGAAGGTTTTCCCAACGCGCTCGCCGAAGCGCTGGCACACGGTCTGCCCGCGGTGGCGTATGAGGGGTGCGCGGGCACCGGCGACCTGGTCGAGCCCGGTGAGAACGGTCTGCTGGCGGAGGGTAACGGAGACACCGCGGCGCTCACGGAGTCGCTCGAGGTATTGATGGACGACGCCGCGAAACGGGACCGGATGGGAGCGAACGCGAGGTCGATCGCGGGCAGGTTCACGCCCGATAGAAACTACGACGCCTGGGAACGGCTCTTCTTCAGATTCAGGGTGTGCCCGTGAAGCTCCTCTTCGGCATCAAGTCGATGGATGTACCCGGCGGCGGAGCCGAGCGGGTGCTGTCGATCGTGGCTTCGGGACTGGCGGCCCGCGGCCACGACGTGACCATTTTAACGTTCGACAAGCCCGGCGGAGAGAGCTTCTACGACCTCGATCCCCGAATCTCGCGGATCGGGATCGGCATCGGCCCAACCGACGGCCCGACCGGACCGGGGGCATTCGCCCGGAGAATTCCCGCCTTGAGAAAAACGGTACGCAACCTGCAGCCGGATGTCGCTGTCGGGTTCATGCACAGCATGTTCGTTCCGTTGGGACTGGCGATGATCGGCGCTGGCATCCCGCTCGTGGCCAGCGAACACATCGTGCCCGAATACTATAACGGGCGCAGATTCGAGCTCGCGCTATTCGAGATCGGGTGCCGTCTGGCGGCGCGCGTTACCGTCCTGTCGGACACGGTCAAGGCGCTTTATCCGGCACGACTCCAGGGGAAAATGGTGCCGATGCCCAACCCCGTGGTCGAATACCCGGATTGCGAAGTCGACCCGGCCGGCGACTCGAAATCGGTAAAAACCGTGCTGAGCGTGGGCCGTCTGGAACACCAGAAGGACCACGCCACATTGATCGAAGCGTTCGCGCGGATATCGAACGACTTCCCCGACTGGGAATTGCGGATCGTCGGTGACGGCAGCCTCCGCGGCAACCTCGAAGAAACCGTGTCGCGTCTGCACATCGGTGATCGAGTGGTGTTGCCGGGCTCGACCCGGCGGATCGACGAAGAATACGCCCGGGCGCAACTGATGGCGGTCTCCTCCCGGTTCGAAAGTTTCGGGATGGTGACGGCCGAAGCGCTTGCCGCCGGTCTGCCCGTGGTGGGATTCGCCGATTGCCCGGGAACGAACGAACTGATCCGTCACGACAAAAACGGATGGCTCGTGGGCGGCCCCGACCGGGATCGGGTCGAGGCCCTCGCCGAAGGGCTTGCGGTGCTAATGGCGGACGACGCGACCCGCGCCCGGCTGGGGTCCGCCGGACCTGCCACCGTTGCGCAATACGCCCAGGATACCGTCGTTTCCGAATGGGCGAGGCTACTCGAGGATGTGATCGCGGCTCGCTAGCACCGCCAGGTTGGGGTATACTGGCCACCATCGACAAATCCAGGAAAAGACCATGGACACAGAACGTCAGAAAAATCTCTGGGACAAACGCCAGCTCAAACGTGCGAAGGACGATGGCTACAAGTCCAACCGCAAACGGCTGGAAACCATCGTGACAGCGATCGGCAATCTGGCCGGCTCGCGCAACCATTCGAATTGCCGGGTACTGAACATCGGCACGGGAGACGCGCGCCTCGAGGGCATGCTGCAGGATCGGGGGTACGACGTCTACGTACTGGACCCATCGCAGGATATCATCGACTTCGTCCGGGAGAAATATAGCCTCGACGATTCGAAGGCCCTTTGCGGATGGTCGCAGGACATTCCGTTCGGCGCCGGCACATTCGATTTCGTGGTCATGACCGAAGTGGTAGAGCACCTCAGCGCAGAAGTGATGCATCAGACGTTCGAACAGGTTCAGCGCGTGCTCACAGACAACGGCCATTTCATCGGCACGGTACCCGACAACGAAGACCTTGCTCGTAACAGCTATCGATGTCTCCACTGCGGAAAATCAGCTCACCGGGTCGGACACGAGCAGAGCTTCACCGTACTAAAGCTCCGCAACGAACTGTTAGACTATTTTCGCATCGTCCAGGTCCGGTCATTCCGGGGGATGTACATGAACCGGAAGGGTATCCTGTACCACCACTGGATAGACCTCCCCTACAAATTCGCCCGCAGGCTCCGCCCCGACGTCAGGGCGCCGCACCAGATCGTATTCAATATCTTCTTCGTCGCCCGGAAATCGTAAACAGGCTGTCGGCGGCGGCCCCGCCGAGATACACTACTCGGGGTCTTCTTTGAGCGGATATCGCTTTTTCATGACGAAATGAACCGTTACCACGTAGCCGATTCTCGAGGCGAACGCGGATACGACCGCGCCCGTGAGACCGAACAACGGTATCAAAACCGCCGATACCACAATCCGGCATACCGCCATGATGACAGTGACGTCGCGAAAGCTGGCCGAGTCCTGCTGCGACTTGATCCACCTCGCCCTGAGCGGTACGGAGTTGGCGATGGCGACAGAGCACATCAGCGCCTGCGCGTACGGAATCGATTCCCGGTATTCTTCGCCGAAGACGAAGATGAGAAACCAGGGCAATATCGTGAACGCGAAGGCGACGATGGCGACTCCGGCAACGACCGAAAATGCCTGGAACGCCCTGTCCACCCGCTTCGTATAATGACTGTGCCTGGCGAATCTCGGCGCCAGGGCTGACCCCAGATTTTTGATGAACGCCTTACTGAGTTCCGGAAGGCGTTCGGCGGCCACGAAGATCGCCAGAGACGCGGGACTCATGAACGCGTATATCAGAATCTTGTCCACGTACATGGCGACATGGCCAAACACCATCCATGCGGTAGTGACAATTCCGTAACGAATACTGCCCTCTTCGACGGGCTCGTCCCGAGTGACTTCTCTGAACGACAACCGGGTCGCCACAAGGTTCAAGACCCCCTGGACCGCGACTATGATAAAAACGAGCATCGCGTATGAATCCGTCAGATAAATGACGGCGACAATGAGGAGCAGCGACGTCACAATCGCGGCGGCGCCGTTCAACTTCACGACACCGGAAAAGTCCTCCAGCCCTGTCCTGAGCCCCTTCCATTGGGTCAACCCGTACGCCACCGGAAACAGCAGAAGCGCTATTATGATGGCCTCGGCGGTCCCGCCTCCATTCGCGAACAAATACCAGCAGGCTATTACCGCAAGAACCGCCACGCCAATCAGTGAACCGAGCAGAGACGGCCGGATCGACGCGCGATAAGTGCCCCGGTACCCCCGTGCTACCGACTGCATCACCGCGTTGTTGATGCCGGGCATACCGAATATGGCAACAATTCCGACAATACTGAGAACAAACTGGTAGCTGCCGAATCCCTCCTGGCTGAGCACACGAACGACAAAATACGTCGTCGCCAGCCCGAGCAAGCGCTGCACCAACTGCAAAACGACCAGCAGTCCGGTGTTTTTCACGATCAGCGCATAGCTCGCCGGCAGAAACGAGTCTTTGTCAAATAAGCTTTTCATCCCACCAGGATCTATTCTGTTGTTATACAATAAGATACAGCCGTCACAGCGGTAGACTCCAGCCGACGGCTATGTTACAGTTGTCGCGACGAAGCGGTCAAGCACCGCGTTGGAGTCCCAAGCGAACCCTCACTCTCAATCGCAGCTATGTCAGAGAATTCACCTTACCACGAGCCCTCGATAACAATAGGAATCACCTGTCACAACGCAGAGGATACCATCGGCCGTGCAATTGAAAGTGCCCTCAACCAATACTGGTCACATCTGGAGATCATTGTTGTCGACGACGGATCCACGGACCGTTCCTGGGAAATAATCGAAAAATTCGCGGAACGAGACCCGCGTGTAGTCCACATGCGGCACGAAGCAAACAGGGGGTACGCGGGGGCGTTGAATACCATTGTCGACGCGTCGACCGGCGAGTATATCGCCATCTTCGACGACGACGACGTCAGCGAACCCGATCGGGTATCGAAACAATGGAAGAGACTGACCGATTATGCCGCGGCACACGGAACCGATCTGGTGTTCTGCTACTCGAATCGCTCGGTCGTCCAACACGACGGAGACCGCACGACGCTGTTGCACGCGATCGGCAGGAAACCGGCGGAACCGTGTGGTAAGATCGTCGCGGATTTCCTGTTGTGGCACTACGAAGATTCGGTTCACACCTGGGGCCAGTTTGGCAGTTGCACCTTGCTCGCCAGCAAACGGACACTCCAGAAAGTCGGCCCACTGGACGAGGACTTCCGGCGCAGCGCCGAATGGGATCTCGCGATTCGCCTGGCCTTTATGGGCGGGCACTTCATCGCCGTCGACGAGCCCCTCATCACACAATACAAGACGAAATCAGCCGACAAGGGCGGCACGGTTCCATTGACCTACGGGTTGAAACTGCGAAAAAAGTACAAATCCTACCTGAAGATGAAAAGGGTTTATCTCGCTTCGATCGCTATCGCCTACGCACGCTTTTACTATGCGATGAACAAATCAACGTTGAGCAGATTTTACCTTTTTCTCGCGTGTCTTTGTTCGCCGTCGGTGGTGCTTAGCAACGAATGGGATAAAAGAAAGCGCAGGAGTCAGGCCGCGGATTGATCGCGACTAATTCTTACTCGAAACCGGCGATATCACGATCGGGGAAACAAACCTGCAGAGCCCGCCAGATCAACATTTTTTCTCTGCCGTCGGCTTTTTGCTCACCGTCCATGTCGACGACCTCTTTCACGCTGCCCGAAACGAACCGAGCACCACCCATCCGCATCAGCCACATATCCATAAGATGCCCGTTGTGGCCTTGCTCCACGATTTCCATCAGAGGTTTCAGAAAAACGGTCAGCGATCCGGCACCGCCGATGGACCCATCTCCCAGAAAATGCACAATATGCATCTCGTCGAACCAGGGCGATCGCGAAACATTCAAGAGCTCGTTATCAACGAACTTCAGCTGTCCGTTCTTCTCCACGATCATGTTGGCCGGCGACAAATCCGGATGGGATATATACGCCCGGTCCGCCAGTTCCTTCACCGCGAGCCAGGACTTTTCCACTCGATCCAGCAGATCCGCAAGCCCGAGGGCCCGGCAAGCCCTGGCGAATCTCGGGAGAATGAGGTCTTCGACATAGTCGAACCCGGCCGGGCCGGACGGCGGCATGCCATGCAGAATATCGAGAAACTCCCTGAGCTGCCCCCGGTGGTCCGCAGAGCGCAAGATATCCCGGGGCGTCACCTTTCGGCCCGACACCCATCCGCTCACGACGAACTCATCGTGGATCCCGTATACTTCGGGGAAATAGCGAAAAGCGGCTTCACCGGACATGAGATCCGCGGCAAATGACGCGTGCTCGCGATTGGCGTACTCGACGATCTTGACCTCCCGGCCATCCAACTTTCCCCTCAAGCTGATACGGCCGACTTTCGTCAGCATCCGTCCCTCGACGACAGGTCTCACTTCACTGATTTTCAGATCCCCGAGTTTAATCTTCACATTGTCGTTATTGCCGAACATCATTCCGCCATTCAAATTTCGACCACCGCCGAGAGATCAACTGTTCACTTCCAGGACGTAAATCATATAATCCGTACCGTCCCGGCGTTTTTCGACGCAGTGTTCCGAATCAATTTTCAAACGATGCCTGGCGAATGCGCGTCTCACGTCCCCCTGTTTATGATATACCAGCCCCGATCTGGCCTTCGCCCCCCGAAGCCTCATCAAACACTGCCGAGCCAATCGCGACGGGCCGAGTCGCCGCAGAGGGACCATGTGCCTCACACCCAGGACAAGATAACGGCGAGACACCCTCGCGAGCTCGCCGATCACCATTTTGAACTCGCCGTACTCCAGCCAGTTCAGGAATCGTATGCACACGGCAACATCGACACTATTGTCCCCGATACCGAGGGCAAACGCACTTCCCCGCACCAGGTTGACGGCGAATCCGCTTGCCGCCGCATTCTTCGAGCATTCTCTCAGCATATCTGCCGACACGTCCATGCCCGTTACCCGAAACCCGCTCGCCTTGTAAAACTCGATAAATCTCCCCGTACCCACGGGAACGTCCAGAACCTCGGCTTCCCGATCGAAACGCCGGAGCACTCCGGCCATTAACTCTTGCTCCCGCCGCCACTTTTCGTGCCCACTCCGCCGCGAG
>CBDVDJ010000095.1:0-8102 GCA_965372695.1 uncultured bacterium | reverse complement strand
ATATGACATTGAGGGGACAATGCCGTTCGAGTCCGATGCCGTCAGAGGGACGATAAGCGATCCTGTCATCCTGGTGATTGGTTCCGTACACGATGAGACGCCGACTGCTTATCGCCTCTCACAGAACCACCCCAACCCGTTCAACCCTCAAACGACCATCCAGTTCTCGTTGCCACAGGGGAGTCACGTCATGCTGACGGTCTTCAACGTACGCGGTCAGATGGTACATACACTCGTAGACAGGGTGTATGGGCCCGGAACCCACAAAGTGGTATGGGATGGTACGACATCGACGGGAGGCGCGGCATCGACCGGCGTCTACTTCTACCGGATAACCGCCGGCAATTTCACCGACGTACGAAAGATGGTGCTACTGAAGTAAGAGTTTGCAGAGATGACAAGAAGCATGAATATAACGACCTGTATCGGGAGGTTTTCCATGTCCGTCAGTCGCCGGTTTGTACTGGCTTCGATCGCATTCGCAACGTCCGTTTTCTCCCCCGCAGTATCAGGGGTGTCCGCACAACCGGATCCAGCGGCGCCCGGTGTATGCTACGCAACGCTGGGGAACAACGCATCCGTCCCCGGGGCCCTGATCACCATCAACAGAACGACCGGCGCGGGAACACTCATTGGCCCGACAGGTATCTCCGGTCAGTTTGACGATCCCGGGGTTCCCGCGCTGGCCATCAAGACCAACGGCGAGATGTACGCAACAGACATTGGCGCCGCTTCGAAACTCTACCGAATCGATGCCACTACGGGTGCTGCCACAGTCGTCGCCACGACGGCACTGAACTCGCCGCCCGCCATCGCTTTTAATGGAGATGACATCCTCTGGGCGGTGGATAACTCCGGAGGCCTGCATATCGTCGAAGTCTCAACGGGATCATCCCGGCTGGTCGGCCCCACAGGAGTTTTTATCAAGGGGCTGGCGTTCGATCCAATAGACGGCGCCCTGTGGGGTTCGGATGCAAGCGGCGGTGTGTACACGATTGACACTTACACCGGTGCCGCCACGCTCGTCGGCAACACCGGTCTGCCCGCCACCCCCGATATTCACTTCGACGGCGCCGGCGATCTCTACGGCTCCAGCGGCGGAGGTCTCAGCGGTAACAACCTGATTGCGATCGACAAGGGTAGCGGAATCGGTTCCGTTATAGGTCCGATCGGTTACGTTTCCGTCGCCGGAATGGCCGCGGGTCTGAATCGAATCGTACCGGTTGCCGTCGAGGCGTATGACGCACGCTGGGCCGAAGGGCGTGTCGAAGTGAGGTGGCGATTGATAGATATCGAAGGGACGATTTCATTCGAGGTCTTGCGCGCGGAGGAGGACGGGCGTTTTGCTTCGATCAACGCGGCGCCGATCGAGGAGAGCCGTGGCGAATTCGTTCTTGTCGATGAGGCCGTGGAGCCCGGTGTCACGTACTGGTATCGCGTTCGCGTACTCGAAGACGGCGAAACCATTACCTCATTTGAAGCATCGGTGAGGACGCCGGTGCTGGTCGCGTCGCTCGATCAAAACTACCCCAACCCGTTCAACCCATCGACTCAGATTCGTTTCTCGATCGGGAATCCCGGCCACGTATCACTGGGAATCTACGACATCTCGGGAAGGCTCATCCGCACCGTTGTCGACCGCCCGATGGGTGCAGGAATGTTTTTCGAGTCGTGGGACGGCCGCGACGGGCGCGGTGACCTGGTGGCAAGCGGTGTCTACTTCTATCGCCTCGAGGCCGGCAAACAGGTGCTGACGCGTAAAGCCGTCCTTATGCGGTAGTACATGGTATCTCGAGGCGGGGAAGTGGCCGGTCCGTCCCTCGAGATTCGATACGCGACGGCTTGTGACGACGAGGCCAGCGTTGCCGCTACTTCAGGAGGGCCATTTTCCTGGTCTGTTTGAAACCCTTTGCGTCGAGTTTATAAAAATACACACCTGTCGCGACCGCCGCACCCGCGTCCGAGCGACCATCCCACACGACCGAGTAGCCACCCGGGGACTGCACGTCGCTCACCAGCGTACGTACGAGACGACCGGTGACGTCGTACACGGCAAGTGTTACGTGGCCGCGCTCCTGGATCGAATATGCAATGGTCGTATTTGGGTTGAAGGGATTCGGTACGTTTTGATCTAGGCGGTTCCACGTCGATGGCGTCACGCCGGACGGGGTGCCGCCATTGCCGCTCGCATATTCAAGAATCTCGGACAGATGAATAGTGCGGTCAGCGATGCCGTCGGGCTCATCATCGCGAATCACGTGATAGCTGTACCCGGAAAGAACCACGTTGACCACGCCGTTCCCCGGCGTCGCAGAGGACTGATATACAAGAGCTGGTGTATTGGTCGGGTTGTACTCGAGACCGACCGCCGAATTCAGGCCCGCCGACAGGACGTCAAAACGGCCCGGCACCGAACCTCCGCCGTACGCGACCATTTTAGTCGCGAACGGCGACCCGCCGACTGGTATCACCGTCGGCGAGTTCGGCTCGCCGGCGTTTCGGTGATCCGATTCAACGACGCTGAAATCGCAGTATTGCCTGAATGATACGGCGTTCTGATCCTGCGACGCGTTCCATTCGCTCGCGAGATGATCGCCGGACAAGTAGATTCCGATCACCGGACCGGGGTGGTTTTCGACGAATGTGAGCAGCGCACCAAAGTCCCCTGATTTGATCGTGCCGGCTTCCAGGTCGCCCGAGTTGTAGATGATGGTCGTGTAGTACGGAACGAGCTGATTCGTCACATTGGACACAGCGTCGCCCAGATGATTCTCGCAGAACGAAGTCGGACCGCGTACGTCGTATCGGTCCGGCTGGATCCCGATCTCCGCGAACGCAGTATTGAAGAACGGCTCCGCGCCGCGCGAGCTGAACGCATCGACATACAGAATTTCGCTCTGTCCCGTCGGCAGTCCCGTGAATTCCATCGGGTACGCCCGCGCCTCGGCTTCGGTGTCCACGCGGCCGGTAAACTGGCTGAAGTAGGTGGTCACCGCGTTGGCGTCACGGACGGAGAAGTAAAACCAGACGACATCGCCGGCTTCGTACAAATCGTCGTTGAGATCAATCGAGTACTCGTGCAGAACGCCCGTCGGAGAGCATTGCAACACGGTCCAGTCCACATCGCTCATCGACGGCACCTCCGGCCACTGCTGACCGCCGGAGACTATCGCGCCGGCTTTGCCGGGCAGCGTCTTGACGTGACAGAATACGGCCGCCGAGTTGTTCTCGACGTCGAGGCCCACCCCGGGCTCGGTGACGGTGAACCGAGCCTCGTCGCTGCCGCATGCCGCGTCCACGCGTATCTTGCCCGTCCCGCTTCCATCGGATGGAAAGGCATCCTGAAAAAGATCCAGATCATTGACGACCCAGGAGTGCGTGTTATCGAGCGAGACACTCACGTTGTCGAAGATCGGTGCGTTCGAGTGGCACGTTGCAGCACCGAAGACGGGCGCCGCATCGACAACATTGATTGCAAACTGGATTTCGTCGACACCTGCCGTACTCGTAAAGAGCGAAGAGACATCGAACGCATATGACTGCCTGGACAGCGTATAGTAATAATAGAATCCCGTGCTCCGCCATCGCGTCGGACAACCTCCGTCAGAGCGCTGCCGCGCTAAAACCCTGATGAAAGTATTGTAGCCGGCCCCCATATCCATGTACGCATCAAACTCGAGATGTGTCGTTTGGCCGGGTGCGGGCTCCCAGAGTATCCAGGGCGACCGGATGTCGTTGTTCATGTACCCTGTATCCGGGCTGCCAAACGGAATCACTGGTGTCCCCGGGAAGCCGCCACACGCGTAGTCATCGGGCGATCCGTCGGTAAATGCCCACACGCACGTGGACAGCACATCCATCGGAGCAAGCGGTGGCGACTGCTGCAGGAGGCTCGTGCCCGGATATAACTTCGCGAAGTTCCCGAGGCCGATCGTGCGCGCGTGCCAGATACCCGCTGAGGTCGCTCCAATTGCGGCCGACTCGAAGTCTTCGGAGTCGAGCAGGTTCGAGAATCCATCGCGAATTTCTATATCATCGACAATCAATGCGCCATCCGAATTGAAGAGTCCGTCCTGGTCGGATCCGCCGCCATCGGACACGAAGCGAAAACGCAGCCGCGTTTCATCGGGCGGAAGGTCGAAACCGGGAATGGCGTAGTTCTCGTTCACGATCCCACCGGGCACAATGTCGGTCGACCGGCCCGTATAGAAAAACTCGCCTGCCGACGCCAGGAGCATCGGTTCCCACTCGCCCACGTCATTAATGAATTCGAAATAGATGAAGTCGTAGTCAGGTTCGACGTCGAAGCGAACCTTGAAGTCGACGACCAACCCAATGCCCGGTGTCAGGGTAATCGGATCGGACTCGATGACCTGATGCCAGTCGTTGCCGTAGCCGGGACGCGCGGGATAACTGCAAACGTCGGCGGTGAAGCCGGGTGGCGCGCCACACCACAAGGACTTGTTACCGCTTATCACATTGAGTCTGCCGAAAGTGCCCCCGTCGAGGTTTCCCCCTGCAAAGTCAGCCGCGTCCACGTGGAACATCCACCCGGGATCCTGTCCGCGGTCGATGGAGATCCATCCCTGTGGGTCGTGGCCAGTACCTCCCTCGAAATCGTAGAACGCGATGGTCGCTGCCGGCGTCTTCTCGAGCCGGTCAGGACGCGACGTGAGAAAAACAGGATTGCCGCTGGGCCCGTCGAGGTCGCGGCCGTCACCGAAGTACGCTCGTGGCCGCGGCGGGTTCGGCGGATCAACGGCGATCAGGGATTGAGGGAGGAGGAGGCATAGAACGACCGTCGCGGTCAGGACTGCTCGGGCGTGCATGGTGTTCCTTTCGTCGAGGATTGCCGGTCGGGGTGGTGGGTATTCTAATTACACTCCAGGCGCCGGAAAGTTAGTCTATTCTAATAAAAAATTCCCGCCATTGCGACGCCCAATTCGATATCCACCGGATATTATCGGGCCACGGGGTTGTAAGTGCTGTAGTAACACCAGAAGCGGTTCGAAAAGGACCACGTTATGCTCTCGCGGCACAAGTGCAAATGGGGCAAGGGTGGTGGCTTCATTTCCGGAAGGGACGTGGAACTGTCACTGCTGTCCGATATAGCCGCGGTCTCGCGCCGACATTACGAAACGCATGTTCTGATTCTCATCGAGATACTCCAGCAGCACGCGTGCCGCCAGAGCGTGGCCGTAGCGGTTGGGGTGTGAATCCTCAGGGTGGTAGAGCGCACGCCTGGTGAAAGCGCGCGAGAATTCGTCGTACGGATATACGAACGGGATCCTGTTACGAAGACAGCACGACGAAAGACGCTCGAACGGACCGTAAAAATCGAATGCGGACGAATCGAGGTCGGCTCGCGCCAGCAGTCCCTCCCGCCAGGCGATATCGACCTGGATCCTGGGTGGGAGTGCGAATACGACCAGTGTGGCGTCGTGTTCCCGGCAGATTCGCGCAAAGCGGATGACGAGGGCCTCGGTCACGTTCCAGGCGTCTTTGATCACCGCCGATGGCGGCGATTCGAACGCCGACCAGTGGGTCAAGTCACCGGCAGTTTCCGCACGAAAACCCTCGGGAAGAGCTTGCCTGGCGTGGGTGGCGCCCCCCATCTCTCCCGCTATGTGAGCGTGACGAACGTAGACCCACCGGTCCAGCCGCCGCTTGACAAACAACAGGAAGCGGCTGTGCCTGGCGACGGTTTTCCACAGCGGAGTATGCATGTTCCCGGGCGTCTTTACGGCGTCCGCTAACTGTAAAGAGCCTGCTACTACGGTGAAGCGCGGCTTGGGTGCCGTCCCGAGGAACAGGCGGGCGAGTGCGTTGTTCACGACGTCGTTGGCCATGGTAAACGTCAGGATAACTATGTCGGGCTCTAGTTCGCAGGCGGTGGTTTCGTAGAACAAGAGTTCCTGGTCGGTCCCCCAACCCGGCACTCCTGCATTGATGACCTCAACCTTGTCACCCAACGCGCGCTGCATGAAATCCGAAAACCTCCAGCTCGCATCGACGCCGGTTCCGAACGTCACCGAATCGCCGATCAGAAGGATGCGGCGTTGGCCGGCCGGTTTTTCGAGCGGGATCTCCGTCTCGCGCAGGCCCAGCGAATTGGTTTCTATGAGATAGTCCAGCCGGCGCTGGTGATCCACGCTCCGGCAGAAGACATTCGGTTGGAGACGCCAGCCCAGCGTTGAATCGAAGCATATAACGCTGCCGAGATTTTCGGGGCGATAGGCGATCCGGCTCACCGTTTCCGCCGCCAGCAACAGGATCAGGACGGTCGCTGACGCCAGGGCGAGATTTCCGGCGAGCCGGTTGAATGAAACGTTTCGCATCCTGTTGACGAGGGGCAAAGTGGGCCCTCCCAGGTATGTCGACTGTGTGTCCCCCTGCGGCCGCCGTTCCGATGATAACACTCGGAGCCGCCCATATCAATACTGCCTGGCCGGTGACGTGATTGCGGAGGTGACCTGGTGGTTGACACACTCGGATGGGAGCCGTAGTCTGGTTCTCTCCATCTTCCAGGAGAGGCAGTTACCCGATACCATTCACAAATCAAGGAGACAGGACTATGATTACCCGCCGATGGATAGTCGTTTCAATTGCCGCGCTGGCGCTGGTGGCCACGTTGCTGCCTGCCGTCGCGCAGGCACAGCAGTCGGACAAACCCAACATCGTCGTCATCTGGGGTGACGACATCGGGCAGAGTAACATCAGCGTGTACACGAAAGGGTTGATGGGGTACCAGACACCCAACATCGATCGTGTCGCCAGAGAGGGAATGATATTCACGGACTACTACGCGGAGCAGAGCTGCACGGCAGGCCGCTCCGCGTTCATCATGGGCCAGAGTGTGTTTCGCACGGGCCTGAGCAAGGTCGGGATGCCGGGCGCCGATCTGGGTATGCGGCCGGAAGACCCGACAATCGCCGAGCTTCTCAAACCCCTGGGATACGCCACCGGCCAGTTCGGCAAGAACCACCTGGGTGACAAGGACGAAATGTTGCCCACCAACCACGGGTTCGATGAGTTCTATGGCAATCTCTATCACCTCAATGCCGAAGAAGAGCCGGACCTGCCTGATTATCCGAAAGACCCCGAGTTCCGCACGAAGTTCGGTCCACGCGGCGTGATCCACAGCTTCGCCGAAGCGGATGGCAAGCAGAAGGTCGAAGATACCGGTCCGCTCACGAAGAAGCGGATGGAGACGATCGATGACGATGTCGCCGAGCGGGCGGTGAAGTTTCTCGAGGAGCAGCACAAGGCGGGCAAGCCGGTGTTTCTGTGGGTGAACTTCACTCACATGCACTTCCGCACCCATCCCAAGCCGGAGAGTGTAGGGCAGGCGGGCCGCTGGCAGAGTCCGTACCACGACGTCATGATCGACCATGACAAAAACGTCGGAACCGTACTCGACAAGATTGACGAGCTCGGTATTGCCGACAACACGATTGTGTTCTACAGCACAGACAATGGCCCGCACATGAACAGCTGGCCCGACGCCGGAATGACTCCATTTCGCAACGAGAAGAACTCCAACTGGGAAGGGGCCTACCGGGTACCCGCCATGGTGCGCTGGCCGGGCAAGATCAAGGCGGGAACGATTTCCAACGACATCATGTCGCACATGGACTGGCTGCCCACGATCCTGGCCGCGGCCGGCGATCCGGATATCAAGGAAAAGTTGCTGAAGGGCCACAAAGCGGGAAAGAAGAAGTTCAAAGTTCACCTGGACGGGTACAACTTCCTCCCGTACCTCACCGGTGAGGAGAAGACGAGCCCGCGGCAGGAATTCTTCTACTTCTCGGATGACGGCGACCTGACCGGACTTCGCTATGACAACTGGAAGGTCGTCTTCGCCCAGCAGCGAGCAGAGGGAACGATGCTGGTGTGGGGCGAACCGTACGTGAAAACCCGGTTGCCGTGGCTGTACAACCTGCGCACCGATCCCTATGAAAAGGCGTCCGTGACGTCGAACACCTACTGGGACTGGTACCTCGACCACGTATTCCTGCTCATTCCCGCGCAGGCGTATGTCGGAAAGTTCCTCGCGACATTCGAGGAGTTTCCACCGCGACAGACAGCGGCGAGCTTCACCG
>CBDVDJ010000094.1:0-8163 GCA_965372695.1 uncultured bacterium | reverse complement strand
GTCGCCGGCGGCGGGCTGAATGAATATCTCATCGAACGGGCACTGGCGAAGCACCATGCCGTTGGCCACGCAGTTGAGCGCCACCCCACCGGCCATACAGAGGTTTCTGCTCCCGGTCAACTCGTGCGCGTGATTGGCCATACGTATCACAATGTCTTCGGTGACCTTCTGCACGCTCGCGGCCACGTCCATGTGAAATTGTTCCAGATCGGATTCGGGTTGGCGTACCGGCCGGCCAAACAGCTTGCTGAAGTGCCGGTTCGTCATGCGTAGACCGTAGTCGAACGCGAAGTATTTCATGTTCATCTTGAAACTGCCGTCTTCCCCGAAGCGGATCAACTCCAGAACCTTGTCGTAATACTTCGGCGTGCCGTACGGCGCCAGCCCCATCACTTTGTATTCGGCGCTGTTGACCTTGAACCCGAGATAGTAGGTAACGGCGCTGTACAACAACCCGAGCGAGTGGGGGAACTTGATCTCCTCGAGAAGTTCGATCTGGTTGCCGTTGCCCCGTCCCGTTGTCGCTGTCGCCCACTCGCCCACCCCGTCGATCGTGATGATGGCTGCTTCCTCGAACGGCGACACTAGAAACGAACTGGCCGCGTGAGACATGTGATGTTCGATCATCATGACTTCGCCCTCGTAATCCAGTTCCTTCCTGATGATATGGGGGATCCACAGTTTCTTGCGCAGCCACAGCGGCAAGGCCTTTATGAAGGATGGAAACGACCGGGGAAACGTGGCGAGATACGTGTAGAGAATCCGCTCGAACTTTATCAGGGGCTTGTCGTAGAACCCGACAAAGTCGACGTCATCCATGGTGATGCCCGCTTCGCGCAAACAATAGCGGACGGCGTTGAGGGGAAACTCCTGGTCGTGCTTGACGCGCGTGAAGCGTTCCTCCTGGGCCGCGGCAACGATCCGCCCGTCGTGCACGAGGCACGCGGCCGAATCGTGGTAGTAACAGGACAAGCCGAGTACGTACATGCGTGGCTGTTTCCTAAACCTAAAACTGCCGGCGGCACGCTTCGAGGGACGTGTCCAGCGGTTCGCGTTTGTGCCAGTAGCTGTTCTTCTTCCGGAGCCGCTTGTCGAGGAAGTCGGCGCCAAAGACCCGGCTGATGACGGAGACGAGGCCGATAATGACAAAGTACGATATGGACAGTAATATAGTGGTGTTCACGATGCCGAGCGCATGCGCGAACTTTTTCCATCCGTCCCATATAAGTAACAGCAATCGCTTCATTTATGACATCCTGTCGGGATGGCCCATGATAGACCAGAACAAACTGCGGGTCAATAGCCGACGAGACGGATCCACCCGATCGGTCCTTGCAACTGGCGGGCCAAAAGCAAAGCTCGATAGCTGGCCGCGGGTCCTGTCACGCCGACGGGCCAGAGCGCGGGGGTAACTGGGTGCACGGGCGTATTTACGGCAGGAATTTCGATACGTTGGCGAGCTTTTCGGGCAGGTAAACGTCGATCACATAATTGAGACCGTGCTTTGCCAGCGCCTGCTGTTCCGCGCGGACCCCCATCTTGACCATCTGGGAGAGCGCGTTCTGCCACGCCTTGTGGTGGAGGATGAACGGGTCGTTCTTCAGCGCGTCTTTCGCCCGTTTGACATCGACTTCCTTCAGGGGGTGTGTCGGCAGCTTGTAGTCGACAATGTCCTGCGGCGTGATGCCCAGAAACCGCGCCTGCGGCACGCAGAAGAACTCGTTCAGGTGCGCGGCGTTCCCGCTCCCCACCTTGAAGGTCCGATAGATATTGCTGATCCCGTACGGGTCGCCGTCGACGAAGACGTACACCGGCAGCTTCATCTCGTCGGAGAGACGCCGGATGAACCGGCGGCACGCTCGCGTCGGCACCCCCCCCATCGAGACGAGGATGCAGTTGGCCTTTTTCCAGTACATGTGCTTGACCAGCCGCTGGAACATACCGGCCGTTTCTATGACGAGGATGAACTTCGCCTTCGTTTCGAATTCGAGTTCCTCGACGCTGATCGGGATCGAGTAGGCACCGCTGCCGAACTTCGTACAGTCGATCCGCAGCTTGCGGCCCGTCTCGCGGTCCTTGTCGATCACCACGAGCTTCCCCGCCACTTCGCCGCCCTTCTCCTCGGGGATGAATCCCAGCTGTTCGCGATTCAGGCCAAAAAATGCCTCGACGTCATCCATCACGGCGTCCGATTCCGTCTGCTCGTTGAACCTCGCCGCTTCCCAGTTCTTCGACACATAATAAGCCTCCCGCTTGGTGGCGATATCGTCGGTGTCGATCAGTTCTTTGGAAAGCGCCATCATCCTCAGCGTCTGGGCAAAAGTCTTGACCGTGTTGACCGTAAGCGTGCGCTCTTTCTTGCCGCGCTTGATTTCCAGAAATCCCGCCTTGGGGTTGTAACGAACATTCGACAGCGAACGGAGGGGAAACTTCATCGACGGCTTTCCGCCGCCGAGGATGCCCGTTTTTATCCTTCTCGCCTCGTCCTTGATCTTTTTCGTTACCTTGGGGTTGCCTGACACTGTCGATTCCTCCAGCCCCGGGGGCGTCTAGTTTTTGCGGCTGCGTTCGAGCGTATCCTTGAGTATCGAGACGATCTTCTGTTCCTCGCGTTCACCGAATCCGAGGATTTCCTGTAGAGCAATCCCGATGTGGGGAATGTACTGTTCTATATAGGAGCGTTTCTTTTCTTCCTCGCGCTCCCGGGCGCCTTTTCGGATATAGCGCGACAAACGGCGGCCGCACTCCTGCAAAGCCAGCTTGATCTCCTTGATGATCTCCGGATAGTGGGCGACCGCCTCCTTGCTCTCCGAGGTGAAAGGCACCCATACCGACGCTATCTGGACCATCAAGACCAGGGGCGCGATCGGCAGCGCCCCCCTCGACTGATTCACACCGTAGCCGCGCCACGCAGTGCCGATAACCGAATGCGTGATGGCGCAGTCCGACTGCTGGTAGGTCAGAGGCGCCCGGTTGGCAAAGCGGTAGAGACGGACGATGTCGTCGGACGCCAACCAGTCACCGCCATACGCCAGCGCCACTTCCACCTGGAAAGGGTTTCCCCGGTAAACCGCCGGCGGCCGTGACACCGCCGTGTAAAAGTTGGCCTCCACCTCTCGTTCCAGACTCTTGATCAGCAGTTCTTCGCCGATCACCGCCAGGCAGTTGGTCGGGGGCTTCATCAGCCTGACCGCGTTGAACGCCCTGATCATCCGTTCCCCCTGGTCCCGGGTGATCTTCCTGGGTGAGGTTCGCGGTTTAACACCGGCGATTTCGAGGATCTCGTCCGCCGCCCGCGGGCTCATCCGCGAGAATTCCGCGGAGAGAAACCCCTTTACGTTGCGCGATTTCGTCACGGTGAGCATATCGAGCAGAATGCCCAGTTCGACGCCATAGGGGTGGGGTTTGATCGAGACCGTTTCGGCGGGAAGCTCGTCGGTCAGGCGTTTGTAGACCACGGGGTCACCCTTGGGCGGCTGATAGGAGATTTCGGCGTGCGGGTTGGCCAGCGCCACCTGGTGGATGTAGGCATCCACCGACCGCTTGCCTTTTTTGTAAGAAGCTTCCAGCTCCATCTCGATCCTCGTGCCGTGATCCCGGCCCCAGTCCGTAACGCCCTCGTCGAGAACGATGGGCATGTTCTTCTTGGTGTCGATTTGAATGTCGTACACGTGGGCGTCACTGCGGGCGCCGATCCGCGTGGTGACTCTCACGGACTTGCCCGTCGTGAGCTGCGAATACATGACGGCCGCCGAGATGCCGATTCCCTGCTGGCCGCGCGACTGCTTGAGCTCGTGAAACTTCGACCCGTAGAGGAGTTTACCGAAGATCTTGGGCACCTGGGCTTTGACGATGCCAGGTCCGGAATCAGAGACGACGATCCGGTAGCGATCGTCACCAATTTCGTCGATCTGGACGCGGATGTCCGGGAGCGTGCCCGCCTCCTCGCAGGCATCGAGCGAATTGTCGACGGCCTCCTTGATCGCCGTCAACAGCGCCCGCGTGGGGCTGTCGAACCCCAGCATGTGCCTGTTCTTCGCGAAGAACTCGCTGACCGAGATTTCCCGCTGTTTGAGCGCGATCGACTGGGCCGTCTGGACCGAGCGCCCGCCGTTGCGGCTCCTCGCCCCTTTCCCCGGTTTGGCGTCGCTCGCGACCTTGACCGGCTTCTTTTTTCCGCCGCCGCGGGTAGCCGTCTCGCTGGCGCCACCGGATTCGTCACCGGCAAACAGCGGCAGCGTCTCGACAGCGGGCGCATCCATCGCTTTCGCGAGTTTCTTTTTTGCTTTCCTGGCGCTTCCCGCCGACTTCGTCTTGCTTCTGCTCATGCTGGAATCTTCCTGTGGAAGCAACCCATAATACCCTATGATGCCCGTTCTTCGACGGCATAGTAGATATTCGCTTCCACTGTGACAAGTACTATTCTGCACGCCCGCTACGTTTGGTGCCCCGCGTTTGTGGGAAACAACGAGGAACAACAACGAACGACGCGGACCGTTTCCGGGATCCGGCGTCACACCCGGCTCCACTTGCAGGATGCATCCGGAGATCCCCGGCGCCCCCCGGCGGAGTGGCCCCAGACGTTCCTAAATATGCTTCATCGTTACTAGTTAGGGCATCGATATTCAAAATCGAACTGGCACACGTATTGCACAACCGGTTTCGGAAGGAAGGGAAAATCATGTTGAAATTACGGTTCATACAAACTTCCAGGGGCTTCACGCTGATCGAAACGATGATCATCGTCGCGATCGTCGGCGTGCTTGCGGGACTCACCCTCCCCGGGTTCGCAAACTATCTGCACAAGCAGAAAGTCATCGGAGCGCGCAACGAACTGATGGCGGACCTGCAGTACGCGCGGTCGCTGGCCATCGCGCGCCGGACGACGTTTCGCGTCGAGTTCCAGCAGGACGGGTATCAGATCATCCTGCCGGGGCCCGACGACATCATCCGGAGCAACACCGCACCGGCCGGCGTGCAGTTCGCTGCCAGCGTCGACCCGAACTTCTACCCCTGGGGCCTGTCGGACGCGTGCAACGTCCAGATCCACAACTTCAAATTAACATCAAACGTCAATCTGTTACCCAACGGAACGGTGACTTATGACTAGACACATACGCCATGAGGAAAACATCAAGAGTCGAAGCGCCGGATTCAGTCTCGTAGAGCTGATGGTGGTACTCGTCATCCTGGCCATTGGCCTGCTCCCGCTGGCACTGATCCAGACGCGCGCCCAGCAGGACGTGTTCGAATCGGGTCAATATACCGAGGCTCTTCAGGTCGCCCAGTTGCAGATGGAAATCGCCAAGAGCAGCGGGTTTGGCAACGCCGTTACCGACTCGGGCCTGGTTGAAGTTTATACGTGGCGGGCCACCGTCAGCAACGTGAGCTTCGGGCTCGACCAGATCGTTGTCGACGTGCAGTGGAACGAAAAGGGGCGTCAGAGAAACGTCCAGATCATGGACAGGCTTTCATTCCGTTAGGAAATCATCATGAAAAGGTCGCTCGGAATCAACATCTCCCTGACAGGAAACAACAAGGGCCTCACCCTCGTCGAAATTATGATGACACTCCTCATCTTTGCGACGGTGCTCGCCGTGGTGAACAACGTGTTCTTCACCACACAGAGGCTCTACACGCGAACCCAGCAGCGCGCCGGCATGCAGATGAACACCCGCGCCGGCCTGGCCGTCATGATGACGGAACTCCGCTCCCTGGGATGCGACCCGATGGAACAGGGTATCGCGGGCTTGCGGCTTGCCACCGCCGACAGTTGCCGCTTCCAGTCGGACATTAACGGCGACGGCGTGATCCAGACCAACGAGCCATCCGAAGACATCGTTTACTTCTATGACGTCGGCCAGGAAACCGTATTTCGGGACCCGGGCACGGGGGCCCAGTTATTCATATCCAACGTGACGCAGTTCGCGTTCTTATATTTCGATGCCAACAACCAGCAGCTGGGCCCAACGCCGCTCAGCTCACAGCTCATTCCCCAGGTTCGCTCCATTGGGATAACGATCACCGCCGAGACGCCCCAGGCCGGTGAGATCGACACGACGACGAGGACCGGATTGAGGAACTTCGGGGGATAACAAAAACGCGCCGGCTCAGGGGTGAACCGGTCGCCTGAAGGAGAGAACGATATGTTGACAACAATCAGGAACAACAGGGGTACCGCGCTGGTCGCAACCCTTTTCTTCATAACCGCGCTGGCCGTGACGGCGACAGTCATCGTCTGGGTTACCGGTTCTGAGAGAAGGGTTTCGCACAACGAGTATACCCACACCCGGTCGTTCTACGCGTCGGACCCAGGTGCGGAGACAGCGAAAAACAGGATCCGGACCCAGCAGATTCCCCCGCGGATCGTCGACACGGCGGAAAAACTCGTCGTGGACCAGGACGACTACACGTATCTGCAAAGTGACCACAAGTATCAATTCGATGTGAGGTTTGATCGTGTGAGATTTCGCCCCGGTTGGAGTCGGGAATACCTCGACTTCGATTACACGATCGATTCCCGAGGGGCGAGTGTACAGGAGAGCTCGGCCCGGATCGAAGTCCGGACGAGCCGACTCTTTCGACAGGGGTACTGATCATGAAAACCAGCAACTGCTGCATAAAAGCAGCTTCAGTGACCTTGTCCATTGTCTGCATTTTCGTGTTGTCCGCTTCGGCGGTCAGCGCGCAAATCTGTGATTTCCCGCTGCCGATTCAGCAGACGATGGCCAACGGAAACGTACTGTTCGTGCTCGATAGTTCAGGGAGCATGAACGAGATCCTTTATCACCTGGACTTCAACCCTGAAGTAATGTACGCAGGCCCGTTCGAGCCGACCACGCTCTTCGGGGTCAAGCAGGACGGTTTCTTTGCGCCGGCGGATTTCGACAACACGCTGGAAGCCGTCCCGCTGATTTACCTCGTCAACAGCGACAACTCGTACGAAGGCCTGTACATGGGTAATTACCTCAACTGGCTTTACTACCACGCCACCGAGTTGCAGCAGAAGAGCATCCCGCTGATTACCCGCATCCAGGCGGAAAAGGCCGTCATGCACGAACTCCTCGACGAGTTCAACCCCGAGGGAGCTCCCACGGGGACGCTTCGCTTCGGCTTTTTCACCTTCAGCGCCGCCGGCGACGGCGGCAACCTGATGTCCAAGATCGGGTCGCCGCGCGAAGTCATGCTCAACGCCGTCGACGGCGTGTCGGCCAAGGGCCCAACGCCCCTGGCGGAAACCCTCGTCGACATTATCGACTACCTGGGTCTCGAGGGCAACCTGGCGCCGATCGAGTACGAGTGTCAGAAGACGTTTGTCGTCCTTTTGACCGACGGGTACCCGACCGACGACCTCGACGTCCCCGCCTACATCGGCGACTGGGACGGAGACGGCAATGAGCCGGGCACCTGCGCCTCGATAGGAGCGCCCTTTCCGAACTCGGCGGATTGCTCCGACTACATCGACGACGTCGCCGGGTACATGAACGAAATCGACCTGCGCCCGGACATGCCCGAGAAGCAGAACGCGCCGACGTACGTCGTCGGATTCAACATCGACGCCCCGTTGCTCGCCGAAACGGCGGCCAACGGCGACGGCCTCTACCTGACGGCCAGGAGTGTCGAGGAGCTCAAGGCGGCACTCTCCAATGTGCTGCGCGACATCATCCGCAGAATCTCGTCCGGTTCTGCCGTCGCCATCGTCTCGGTCGAAGGCGAATCCCAGGACCACCTGCTGCGCGCCAAGTACCTGCCTGTGAAATGGTACGGGTTCCTGGAAGCGTTTGCCCTTCCTTACGGGGACGGCGACCAGCCTATCTGGGAAGCGGGCGCGCTCCTGGCCGACCGCGACGCGGGTACGCGGACGATCTTTACCACACTGGACGGACAGGTGACCGAGTTCAACAGCGGTTTCGCCGACAATTTCATGTGGCACATGGAGATTCCCACCAAGGAGCAAACGGCCGCGGTAATGGATTGGGTCCGCGGCGAGAATGTTCCGGGACTGCGCAACCGCGCCAGCTGGAAACTCGGCGATATCGTCGACTCGTCTCCGGTGGTCGTCGGGGTTCCCTCATCCTTCATCCTGGAACAAGAGTACATGGATTTCCGCGCGGCCAACCAGGACCGCCAGAAGGCGGTGTACATCGGGGCGAACGACGGCAT
>CBDVDJ010000093.1:0-8210 GCA_965372695.1 uncultured bacterium | reverse complement strand
AAGTAGGAGAAGGCCTGGCCCGTAAAGAATTTTTACGGGCGTTAAAATATTTTACCATTTAAACCGTTCGCAGTTTTCTGCGCGCGGTTTTCTTTGTCTGATCCCGCAATACACTATAAAAACAATGGGTTACAAGTGCACCTATGGATGCCTTCAGCCCTGTGCGGCACGATTATTGCACAATGCAATAGCAGCACAACTCCAACCGCGTCCAGAATGAGGCTTTTCAGGAGCTTCAGGATACAGGAAGAGGAACGATGCGGTTGCGCAGGGGGTAATACCGAAGGCTGCGTACTCCATATTTCGTCGGTCTTACCGGCGGGATAGGGTGCCTTCCCCTGAGTGGCTCGCCAAGCCAGTGAATCATAGCCCTTGCCCTTAGCTTGATTCCAACTTGTGTATTACCCTCTCGCACTACTGAAGGGGAAGCACCTTGTGCTTCCCCTTCACAGTTTGGGGTGCCCGCGACGCCCCCGCCTCTGGCGGGGGCGTCTTTTTTTATGCCGTCACGCCGCCGGATCGGGGAGCCGTGGCTCCACCATCACCATTTTCTCGCGCTCGCACACCACCTGGCCGGGTTTTGCGCCCCTGAACTTGCGGACGTATTTGCGGGTGGTGTAGATCACGGGGGCGAGCGAGTTGTGTTTTGCCCTGGAGAAATGGGCGGCGATGGAGGCGGTGGCTTCGATGATACGGGCGGGGGGGGCACCCGGGTTGCCGCGCGATTTGAGGATGACGTGTGATCCAGCGACGTGCTGCGCGTGGAACCAAAGGTCCGTGGGAGAGGAGGCGTGGAAGGTGAGCTCGTCGTTCTGCTGGTTGTTGCGTCCGACGAGGACGAACCACATGTCGTCGAGGTTAAAACTGCGGAACGGGGATCCCGCGGGGGTCTGACGCCTTGCCGCGCCGGGTTTTCCGCCGGGGCGCAACCACTTGTATGTCCTTTCGAGATCATCGATCCGGCTCATGGCGGCGGCGAATTCCTCCTCGCCGGACACGGAGGCGACGTCGCGGCTGAGGGCATCGACTTCGGCGTGGACCAGCCCGATCCGGCGCCGGGTGTGGTCGCCGCTGCGTTCCAGTTTGCCCGCCTTTTTGAAGCGCTTGTCGATCTGGGTGCGAATCGGGAGCGACGGATCGAGCTCGATCCGGACGGGTTCTCCCCCGCCGTGAATGTCGGGTAACTCGACGGACGTGGCCCCCGGTTCGATGGTTGTCTGGTAGGCGGCGAGGATCTCAGCCTCCCGGCGCCATTTTTCGTGGCCGGCGGCCCGGGCGAGTTCGTCTTCGAGGCGGCCGAGGAGTTTGCGGCGGGACTCGATCCGGCGCCCGAACGGCCGCATCCGGGCCTCGACCATCCCGCGGCGAGCGAGTGCCAGGATCTCTGTCCCCGCCTCCCGGCACGCGGCGACGGCGTCATCGAACGGGCCCATCCGGTGGGCGGCATCGGGCAAGTCGTCGCGGGACGGGGCGAGTCGACCGATCCGTCTGCTGGAGACCAGATAGAACGGGCCCTCGGGGGGTGCGGGGGTTGCTGGCTCTCCGGGGCCTTTTTCTGCCCGCAGCCGTCCGCCCACCGATTGCAGGACGGAACCGTCCTGCCGGGCGAGTTCGGCGCGTCCCGCCGACCCGAAGAGCAGAATGTCGAGCCGGATGTCGCCGTCCGCAGGAGCCTCGCCGGGAGGGCGGACGCCAATGCGCAGGATTCTCTGGCCGGCGATCTTTTCAAAAGTGGTGACGACGGCGCCGGCGAGCCCGGCGAATCTGGCGGACGCGCGGACACCGTCCAGGGGGTCGCCGCGGGACAAAAAGCAGAACGGACCGGGGAAGTCGAGGATGGCGACAAGATACACGCCGTCGCGCCGCGGTCCCATCGGGATGCTGAGCAGGGGCCGGTACCACAGCACGGGGCCGATGGTCTGGCCCGTGAGGCGTTTGCGGGCCGCGTCGGCGAACATCTGTAACAACGATCCATCCACCGTGCTGTCAGTCCCCTTTCGCTAAATTGTTATGAACTTTGGTGTTACCTGTTGACACCCCGGCCGGTCCCGTGTACCATCACGCGTTACCGTCCAGCCCCGCCCGATTTGGCAAGGAGCAGCTTACATGTTAATCAGTATGACCGGTTTTGGACAGGGAGAAGCGAGCAACAAGGAACACACCGTTTCCGTCGAAATCCGGACCGTCAATCACCGCTTTCTCGACTACTCGTTCAAGCTGCCGCGGATGCTGAATGCGCACGAACGGGACATGAAGGAGCAGATCCGAAAGCGGATCACGCGCGGACGCATATACGTGACCATCTCCGTGGAGAGCGAAACCGCCGGGCGCAACGTCACCGTCAACACGCCCGTGATGGAGCGCTATCTCGAGCAACTCAGGGAATTCGCAACCGCGCACGGTATCGAGGGGAACGTAGACATCAACACGCTGGCGCAGCTTCCCGACGCAGTGATCGTTGACGAGACCGAGGCCGACGTCAAGTCGCTGTGGCCCCTGGCGGAAAAGGCGCTGGACGGGGCGATCGGCTTGTGTCGGCAGATGCGTATCACGGAGGGTAAGGCGCTGGAGAAGGACATGACCGGCCGCATGAAGACGGTCGGCGAGACGGTCGCCGAGATCGAGGAGCTGGCGCCCGGCAATTCGGCCCGGCACGCGGAAGCGTTCCAGAAGCGCATCGCCCAGCTCGTCGATGACGCCACCGTCGACTCGGACCGGCTCACGACCGAGATCGCCCTGATGGCGGACCGCCTCGACGTGACCGAGGAGATCACCCGTCTCCACAGTCACATCGCCCAGTTCAACAAGACGCTGGAAACCGGCGGCGAAGTGTCGAAGAAGCTGACCTACCTCCTGCAGGAGATGCACCGCGAGGCGTCCACCATCGGCGCCAAGGCCTCCGATGCGGAGATCATCAAGCGCGTGGTCACGCTGAAGGAGGAGACGGAGAAGCTGAGAGAGCAGGTGCAGAACCTGGAATGACGGAGCAGGCGCGAGGAAGTACATTTGCCGTGGTGATTTCGGGGCCTTCGGGCGTCGGCAAGACCACGCTGGAGCAACGGCTGATCGAAGCGGACGACCGCCTGGTGGCGTCGATTTCGGCCACCACGCGCCCGCCGCGCGAAGACGAAAAAACCGGCTCCGACTACTTCTTCGTCGAGCGCGACGTATTCGAGCAGATGAAGGACCGCGAGCTGGTCGAGTGGGCGGAGGTCCACGGTGAGTACTACGGGACCCCGCGCCGGTTCGTCGAGAACGAGATCGCGGACGGCCGAATTGTCCTGTTGAATATTGATGTGCAGGGCGGAATTCGGATAAAAAATGTCTTTCGCGACGCGGTAATGGTTTTTATCTTTCCCCCGTCGTTCAAAACCCTCAAGGAGCGGATCCTGGGGAGGGGGGTCGATGCAACTCTCGACCTCGACACCCGTCTGCATAACGCTATAAAAGAGATAAGTGCCTCGGATCAATATGATTACATTGTCGTGAACGACAACCTCGACGAAGCCGTCGGGCAGATCCAGGCGATCATCGAGGCGGAACGCTGCCGTCGCGAAAGGCAGAACCCCGCGTTCATCGACAGTTTCAACCGTCAGGAGTAGGATACAGACCATGCCGACACCTATCGAAAAACTGGTGCTCATCGAGAAGATTACCGATACCATCGACAACCGCTACGAGGCGGTTCGCGTCATGGCCATGGAAGCCCGCCGGCTGAATTCGCTCATTATCCGGGGAGCGCAGGCGGACGCCGACTTCAAACCCACATCGGCCGCCCTCATGCGTGTGATCGAAAACAAGGTCAAGTACGAGTACGTCGAAGGCCGCGACGAGTCGGACGAGCTGTTCGAAGAGTCCAAATAGCCCTCATCCACAATCCCGCCCGCCCGGAGACCGGTCCATGAGTCTCGATGGCAAGAAGATCCTGCTCGGAGTCACGGGGGGTATCGCCGCCTACAAGGCGGTTTACCTGCTGAGGCTGTTCAAGCGCGCCGGGGCCGACGTCCGGGTGGTGATGACGGAGGCGGCGTGCGAATTCGTCACGCCGCTCACGTTCGAATCCCTCTCCGAGAATCCCGTTCATATCCGTATGTTCGGCGGACAGTCGTCGGGCACCGTCTCCCCGATCGAACACATAGACCTGGCCAGGTGGCCCGATGCGGTTGTCGTCGCCCCGTGCACGGCGAACACGATCACGAAGTTCGTCCACGGCAGGGCGGACGATCTGCTGGCCACGCTGGTGACGGCGTACGGCGGGCGTGTCGTTATTGCGCCGGCGATGAACGACGGTATGTGGGACAACCCGGCCAACCAGGAGAACCTCGCCGTACTCTCGAATCGCGGCTACGTTGTGGTCCCGCCGGAAACGGGCGATCTGGCGTGCGGTTACGAGGCGACGGGCCGGATGGCCGAACCCGGGTCGGTGTTCGCGCTGGTCGAACGGCTGCTGGATCCGGGGTTTGCCGGGACGCGTGTGCTGGTGAGCGCGGGCGGAACGGAGGAAGACATCGACCCGGTTCGCGTGATCTCGAACCGGTCGTCGGGCAAGATGGGTTTTGCCGTGGCCGAGGCGGCGCGGGACATGGGCGCCGAGGTAACGGTGGTTGCGGCGGGCACCTCGGTGATGCCCCCACACGGCGTGCGCACGGTGAGGGTCCGTACGTCGGCGGAGATGTCGGCGGCACTCAAGGAGCGATTCGGGGAGAGCGACGTGCTGGTGATGGCGGCGGCGGTGAGTGACTTTCGTCCCGCCGGGGCCGTAGGGTCGAAGATCAAGGGCGAAACGCTCTCCATCGAGATGACCCGCACCGAGGATATCCTCTCGGCGCTCGGTGCGCTCAAGGGGGAGCAGACGATCGTGGGCTTTGCGCTGGAAACGGATGACGTCGAGGCGAACGCGCTGGCGAAGATGAGCAAAAAGAAATGCGACCTGATGGTGGCGAACAACCCGAACGTCGAGGGCGCCGCCTTTGCCCACGACACGAACGTGGTCGCGATTTATGGCGCCGACGGCAAGCTGTACGAGAGCAGCGGCCCGGAGCCCAAGCGCGCGATCGCGCGCCGGATCATCGAACTCGTCGCTTCGCTCCGCGGATAGCGATTCCCTCCTCCCTCCTCCTCCTATATACTCAAGAACGTAGTGACGGGCAGGTCTTCACGGGATTCCCGGACACGACGGCCGCACTGGATCGGATCATGTAGGCCCGCCCACGTGGCGCGGCCGTCTCGCACTGCGCCAGCCTATTGTAGGCGCAGCACGCAAAGCAGGTTGTCGGCCTCACTGTTGGACCCTCTATTATGTTCGGCGACAAACGGTCCTGTCACCCCTTGAAAACCTGCCCGTCACCTCTGTCATCTCATAGAAAGAGGATCAATTGCCTTATCCACAGGAAATGCGGGAGCGGGTGGCTGCTTATCTGAGACAGCTGCACCGAAAAGGTGTAAAATCCGTGTACATGCTTCATGAAGGCGGCGCGCCCGCCGCCGATGCTCCCGTGACAATCGAAACAGAACAGGAAACACAGATGCCCGAAGCCGCCACCTTCAAGGATGATCTCGACGCGCTACAAAACCGCGTGAGCGGCTGCATCGCTTGCCCCCTCCACGAGTCGCGCACACAGACCGTGTTCGGCGTCGGCAATACCAGAGCAAAAGTCATGTTCATCGGAGAGGCGCCGGGACGGGACGAAGACCTCAAAGGTGAACCGTTCATAGGGCGCGCCGGGCAGCTGCTCAATAAAATCCTCGCGGCGATCGAACTCGAACGCACAGACGTTTACATTACGAATATCCTCAAGTGCCGGCCGCCGCAAAACCGCGACCCGCAGGAGAGCGAAGTCCGCGAGTGCGAAAACTACCTCAAGCGCCAGATAGAGTTGATCAAACCAAAGTGCATCTGCGCTCTGGGCCGCGTCGCCGCGCAATGGCTTCTTCAGACCAACGCTGCCCTCGGGACCCTGCGCAACGGCGAGTACTACTACGAAGGTATTCGTATACTGCCGACATATCACCCCGCCGCGCTGCTTCGGAATCCCAATTTCAAGAAGCCGACGTGGGAAGACTTCAAGAAGCTCAAGGCGCTGCTCGACGAGGAGTGAACCGTTAACGTGAGGGGAACGAGACGTGGCTGATACAGCACCCACCGGATTTACCGACAGACTGCCGCCGCAGTCGCCCGAGGCCGAGATGGCCGTTCTCGGAGCCGTACTCATGGACAACGAGGCGTTCTCCATCGCGACCGAAAACATCAACTCGGAGATGTTTTACAAACGGGCCAACGCGGACATCTTCACGTCGATGACGTCACTGTCGCAGCGCAGCGAAGCGATCGATGTGATCACGCTATCCGAGGAACTGAAAAAAGCGGGCAGCTACCAGTCCGCCGGCGGCGCCGCCTACCTCACCACCATCATGGACAACATCCACACGGCCGCCAACGTCGGGCACTACGCGAACATCGTGCTGGAGAAGTTCATCATGCGGCGCCTCATCACGATCTCGAACGACCTCGCCACGCAGTGCTTTCGCGGTGAGCGCGATGCGTCGGAGGTCCTCGACGACGCCGAGAAGCAGATCTTCCACATTTCGCAACAGGGAATGTTCAAGGGCTTCCAGCCCATCGGCAGCATCATCAGGGACAAGTTCAAGAACATCGAGGAGCTCTACCAGAGCGGCAGTCACGTCTCCGGTATGCCGTCGCCGTTCGACGAACTCGACTCCTATACTTCCGGCTTCCAGAATTCCGAACTCATCATCGTCGCCGGCCGGCCCGGTATGGGTAAAACGAGTTTCGCCCTGAACCTGGCCCAGTATCTCTCCATCAAGGAAAAGATCCCCGTCGGGATCTTCAGCCTGGAAATGTCGGCCGACCAGCTCGTATTGCGGCTGTTGTGCAGCGAGGCTCGCGTCGACTCCAACCGCCTTCGCACCGGCTATCTCAAGAGCAACGAGTACGCCGAGCTGGCGCTCGTCGCCGGGTATCTCGCCGAAGCGCCGATCTATATCGACGACTCCGCCGCTTTGTCGACCATGGAACTTCGCGCCAAGGCCCGCCGGCTCAAGTCTGATGCGAATGTCGGCATGATCATCGTCGACTATCTCCAGCTGATCCACGTCAAGGAACGGGCCGAAAACCGCCAGCAGCAGATCTCGCTTATTTCGCGCGGGCTCAAGGCGCTGGCGAAGGAACTCGAAATTCCGGTGGTAGCGCTCTCCCAGCTGTCGCGCGCCGTCGAATCGCGCGGCGGCGACAAGCGGCCGATGCTGTCCGACCTCAGGGAGAGCGGTTCGATCGAGCAGGACGCGGATGTGGTTCTGTTCCTGTACCGGCCCGAGGTGTACGAGGGACAGGATTCAGACGACGCCGGCACCGCCGAGCTGATCATCGGCAAGCAGAGAAACGGGCCCACGGGGACGATCAAGCTCGCCTTTCTCAAGGAGTACACGCGGTTCGAGCCACTCTCGCCGATTTCGGACGACGATTTCTGACGCGGTAACGCGGGACGGAAGATTACGATGGCGCACATCGCTGCACTCATTATGGCCGCCGGGCGCGGCGACCGATTCGAAGGGGGCGCTCCCAAGCAACTCTCGCTGGTCGGCGGCCGTCCCATGGTTGCCTGGTCGATCGAGCGCTTTGCCCACTGTCCCGGCATTCACGAAATCTTTCTGGTAATTCCGCCGGATCAGGCCGATGCGTGGCGGGCGACAATGGCCGAGCCGAGCGGCGAGCACGTGACCGACATTATCGAGGGTGGCGAAAGGCGGCAGGATTCGGTGCGAAACGGCATCGAAGTGCTCTCGGACAAGGTGACCCACGTGCTCATCCACGACGCGGCACGGCCGTGTTTGTCGACGGGGCTGCTCGAACGCATCGTCGAGGCAATCTCGGTACACGCCGCCGTCGTGCCCGCGGTGCCTTCGGTCGATACGCTTGTGGTCGAGACGGCGGGCAAGGTCGACGCCATCGTCGATCGCACGAACATCGCCGGGGTGCAGACGCCGCAGGCGTTCGAAAGACGACTCGCGCTGCGCGCCCACCGGAAGGCGCACGCCGACGGGCTCGAGATGAACGACGACGGATCGCTCGTGCTCGCGTTGGGGGAAACGGTGCACACGATCCCCGGCGAGCGCACCAACATCAAGATCACGTACCCCGAAGACATCGCCATCGCTGAAGAGATTCTCTCGCACACGAAGTGACGGAGGAC
>CBDVDJ010000092.1:0-8247 GCA_965372695.1 uncultured bacterium | reverse complement strand
GCCTTACGGTCCCGGCGGAGCCTGGGTCGAGGACATGCGAAGCCGGATCACGGAGAATATCGCCGACCCGGACAAGGCGACCCAACTCATCGAACAAGTCGACCGGATCGAGATTGTTCTGACAGATCTGGATAACGAGGTTCGCGGGTACTACAAGAAAATGGAAACACTCGACCAGGACTACAACTCCACCCGTGAGGAATGGCAGAAAGAGTTTGATTCGTTAACGAGTACCGGTCGAGAGCGGTCGACAAATTGATCGATATTACTATTGAAATGAGACGGATTGCCGGCAGGGAAGACTGGGAAGTCATTTCGGACATGGACGAGACGCTCTACGAGAGTTGGCAGCGGTCTCTGGGCTCATAGCGATTCCCTCGAGGAGAAATGTCATGATTATCGGAACCATCACGCTGCTTTCGATCCTGGTGTTCGGGGGCGGCGGCTACTCGTTCGAAAAGGCCTACAAATCGTTCGTGGAAGACGCCGTGTCGGACAAGTCCCGACAGGAGCAGATTATCGACGTCTCCAAGGAGGCCGACGCCGCGCTCGAACAGTACGCCATTGAGGTCAAGAAGGTGTGGGCCCAGGATATCAAAAACATATTCAAAGACTTTGACGCCACCCAGGATGACTATCGGATGATTATCGAGCGGGCGGATCAGTCGCGCATGGCGTTGCAAAAAAGTATTCTCGACGCTCGCATGCAGGTGAAAGACCTCATGACCGAGGACGAGTGGAACGCCATGTACAAGGCGATCAACGACAAGGAAGCCGAAGCGCAGGCCAAAAAAGAGAAAAAGGACAACTGAATCGATCGCCGGAAATGATAAGAACTCTGCTTCTAATTCTGGTCCTGCTGGCGGTGGTGAGACCGGTTCCGGTGTCGGCGGGCGACGTCGTCCCCCAGATCTGGGCGGACTACTACGGGCACTTCTATCTCTCGACGAAATGGGAGTATTACGGGGACGGGGGCGCGCGTTACCAGTGGGACGCACCGAAGTGGGCTTCCGGATACTTCCGGCCGGCGATTCGCCTCCACAGCCCGTGCGGGAGGCCGCTGGAAGCACGCGGCGGCCTCGGCGTATTCTATAACTTCAACGAGGACGTGTCCAATACGCTGGAAGTCCGGCCCTGGCTGGGTGCGTTGCTCAATTGGCCCCATATCGGATTTATCACTCTTTCGAGTTACGTCCGGTTGGAAGAACGACTCGTCTACACCATCGACGAAAGCGACTGGTCCGCCAGTACGCGTTTACGTTACCGCATCGCAACGAAGTTTCCCTTGTTTCGCGGTGACAAGAAGCAATACCCGTTCATACCGTGTTCCTGGGAGTGGTTCTGGGATGAAGGGCAGGTCGACGGGAAAATCTTCACCGACCGGATGCGAATAGACGTGGGGCTCGGATACATCTTTGACTACGTATGGACGGCGGAATTCCACGTGATGGCGCAGACGGGCAGGGACACGGACGACGAGACATTCGCCGTCGACAACCTGATTTTTTGATTTCAGATCAAAAGGCTCTGGTCGGCCCACGATTATATGAGCACGCAGTAGAGGACCGGCGCTTCCATATGGTTCGTTCCCAAACTTCAATTGCGATTGCTATTGTCCTGGCCCTGGTTTTTCTGGCGCTCGCGGGCGCCCGGCAGGCAACCCGTGCCGATGCGATTATGGTGACGAAGGCCATGACGGCGTCGACGATCGCCGAGATCTTCATCGAAGAGGGCGCCGTCAGCGTCGAACTCGAAATCGGCATTACGGATCTCGCGGGGTTTCGCAACCTGATGCCGGATGACATCTACGAGCGCATGGGATTTGAACCCGAGCCGTTTGAAGCCCGGCTGCGGCGATTCATGACGGAAGACTGGACGCTCAGGTTGAGCGACGGTTCTCTTGTAGCCGGGAGACTGGACAGCCTCGCGGTCAGGCCGCGGATCCGCCGCGACGAAATCACAGGAGAGCCGGTGGTGGATACGGCCGGTGAAGTCGAACCCGTCGTATTTGCCGTCCTGCGTTACGGCCTCTCCGGTCGTCCCGAAACTCTCACCTTCGGCATCCGCAGCCGGGGCGACGGCCGCTTCACCGCAGCGACGGTCGGATTCGTCGTCTATCACGAAGGCCTGCCCGTGACGGACTTCCGCTATCTGGGGGTGTCCGAGACCCTCCACCTCGACTGGAAAGACCCGTGGTACTCTCGATTCGAAAACCGAAACCTCAGGCGGCGGTTCGACTCGCCTTTGTCGGCGTTTATCTACATCGAAAATTACGAGGTGCGCAAGGAGATCATCGCGCGCCCGAGGGATCTGCAGCAGTGGGTCGACCTGGGCATCGAAGGCCTCGATACGATCCCCGCCGCGGCGCAGGAAGAAATCAAGGCGCGGGTCGTCGCCTTTCTGGCCGACAGGGCGCCGGTCACGATCGACGGCCGCAGCCCGGAACCGGTGCTCGACAGGATCCACTTCCTCAGGAGAACGCTCCGCAATACCCGCGTCGTCGATCCGCCCGAAGACCTGCCCGCCGTCTCGGCAACCCTCGGAATTATCTACGTGTACCCGGTCGACAGCCTTCCGGACGACGTGACCATGGCGTGGGGGTTGTTCACGGACAGGATCAATCGTGTGCCGACGTCGTCCACGGACGAAGCGGGCGGGATGCCGTACTTTCTCACGCCGGACGACTCGATTCTCCACTGGCAGAACTTCCTGACCCACCCGACGGTGCCGGCTTTGACGGTTATAAAGAGGCCGTCTGGCGGATTGCCGGTCCCCGTGCCGAGCGTGCTGTGCCTGGCGGCGCTGGTGGCGGTGCTGGTGTGGGCCTCCCGTGAGGGCAGGTACCGGCGACCGAAGGTCGCCCTGGTGGCGGTTGTGTTGTCGGGGGCTTCTGTGGCGCTGTTTCCGGTGGCGAAGATCGCCGTGCCGGTCCCCGGGATGACCGGTATGTCCCGGACCGAAACAGAAGCGGTGGTGACGGGCCTCATTACCAACGTTTACCGGGCTTTTGACTACCGTGACGAAGAGGTTATCTATGATACCCTCGAGCGCAGCGCCTCGGGCGAATTGTTGACGGACATCTATCTGGAAACGCGCAAGGCGCTCGAGCTGCAGAGCCAGGGCGGCGCGCGGGTCAAGGTCAAGGAAGTCGATCTGTCGGCGGTGGTGGCGAGGCCGGCCGACGGCGGCGGTTTTGTCGCCGAGTGCACGTGGATCGTTTCGGGCTCCGTCGGGCACTGGGGACACCTCCATACGCGACGCAACCAGTACGACGCGTTGTTGACGATCCGGGCGGTCGACGGGGTGTGGAAGATCACGGAAATGAACCTTCTGGAAGAACGCCGGGTTTTGTGACGATATCATGATAGAACTGTCGGATCTGGAATTTCGTTATGCGGATGGTGAATTCCGTCTCCGTGTTCCCGAACTTCGAGTGCGGGGTGGAGAGGCGGTCGCCATCATTGGACCGAGCGGGACGGGAAAAACGACGCTGCTGAACCTGATGGCCGGCGTGCTGGCGCCGGACTCAGGACGGGTTGTGACCGGCGATGTCGATATCTCGGAGCTGGGCGACGGCGCGAGGCGGGACTTTCGTATCCGCCATATCGGGCTGGTGTTCCAGGAGTTCGAACTGCTCTCGTACCTCGATGTCCTCGACAACATTCTGCTCCCGTACCGCATCAACCCGTGCATGAAGAATTCTTCCGGGATTCGGGGCCGGGCGGTGGCGCTGGCACAAAGTGTGGGGATCGGAGACAAACTCCGCCGCCACGTCGACAAGCTCTCGCAGGGGGAGCGTCAGCGGGTGGCCATCTGCCGCACACTCGTCACCGCGCCAATGGTGATTCTCGCCGACGAGCCCACCGGCAACCTCGACCCTTCCAACAAGGACCGCGTGCTCGACATTCTCTTCGACCACGCCCGCGCGAACGAGACGACGATGGTCGTGGTCACGCACGACCACGAACTCCTGAAGCGGTTCGACCGCGTCATAGAATTCAGCGACTATTACGCCGGGCCGGGCGATTCGGACGGGGAGGCGACATGAGCGCCGTCCTCTATATGGCCTGGCGGTACCTCGCGTTCCACCGGATCAAGACGGCGATCCTGGTCCTGTCGATTACGCTGATCGTCTTTCTCCCGACAGGGCTCAAGGTCCTCGTCGACCAGAGCGAGCGCGAGCTGGCCACGAGGGCCGAGTCGACGCCGCTGCTCGTCGGGGCGAAGGGGAGCCCCCTCGAGCTGGTCCTGAACTCGCTGTACTTCGAGTCGGTTCCACCGGCGGTAATGGACTTTGCCCAGGGCGGGCGCATCGAGGCGTCGAAGCTGGCCGCGGCGATCCCGCTGCACACGCGCTTCCGCGCGCAGAAACACCCGATCGTGGGGACGACACTCGACTACTTCGAGTTCAGGGGGTTGCGGGTGGCCGAAGGCCGGAAGATGGCCGTTCTGGGCGAGTGCGTACTGGGCGCCGACGTGGCCGACGCCACCGGTATCGTTCCCGGCGGGTTCATCGTCTCGTCACCCGAAAACGTGTTCGATCTGGCCGGGGTGTATCCCCTGCGGATGAAGGTCGTCGGGGTGCTCGAGCGACAACACACGCCGGACGACCGGGTGGTCTTCGTCGACGTCAAGACGGCGTGGGTGATCGAGGGCCTGGGGCACGGCCACCAGGAAATGTCGCGTCCGGAGGCCGCGGCCGGGGTGCTGCGCCGCGAAGGGAACAAGGTCATTGCCAACGCCTCTGTGGTTCAATACAACGAAATCACGCCGGAGAACATCGACTCGTTTCACTTTCACGGGGACACAGGAGCATTTCCGGTGACGGCGATCCTCGTCGTACCGAAAGGGGAGAAGTCGTCCGCCCTGCTGCAGGGCCGGTACCTGTCGGCGGACGAGCTCGTCCAGGTGGTCACCCCCGCAACCGTGATGAGGGAACTCCTCGACACGATTCTCACCGTCCAGAGTTACGTGGTGACCGCCGTCGTCGTGGTGGGGGCGAGTACGCTCGCGACGGCCGCGCTGGTTTTTCTGCTGTCGCTGCGGCTTCGCCGGCGCGAAATCGAGACCATGATTAAAATCGGCGGTGCACGGCGAAGTGTGACGGCCATTCTCGCCGCGGAGATCGTCGTGGTCATCGCCGCCGGCGTGGTGCTGGCGGCGGGATTGACGGCGTTGACGGCGGTTTTTGGGTCCGAAATCATCCGGACCGTGATACTGTCGTGAGGGAGGAGTGATCGAAATGAAAAATGTATTGGTCATGCTCGTTCTGTCGTGGAGTCTGGTGCTGGTCGGCTGCGCCGGTGGGGGCGATGAGGGGCAGACGGAGCAGCCGGAGCAGACAACATCTGAACCGGCCTACAATCCGTCGATTTACGCGGTCAATTATCCGCTCGCCTACTTTGCCGGGAGGATCGCCGGCGACCGGGCGCGAGTCGAGTTTCCCGTTCCACCCGACATCGACCCCGCCTTCTGGCGGCCGGCGCCGGAAGCGGTGGCCGCCTTCCAGGACGCCGACCTGATACTCCTGAACGGGGCGACGTATGCGAAATGGACTTCGAGCGTGTCGCTGCCGTCGTCGAGGACGGTCAATACGTCCGAAGCTTTTGCCGGCCGTTACATCGTGATCGCCGACGCGGCCACCCACAGTCACGGGCCCGGGGGCGAGCACGCCCACACGGGGACGGCGTTCACGACGTGGCTCGATTTTGGTCAGGCGGTGGAGCAGGCGCGCTCGATCCGCGACGCTTTGATCGAGCGCTGGCCGATGCAGAGCGCCCGCTGGAACGAGGGTTTCACGGCGCTGGAGAAAGACCTGCGCTCGCTCGACACGGATCTCCAGAATTCGGTGGCGGGCAGACAGTCGCTCCCCCTGGTGGCGTCCCACCCCGTGTATCAATACCTCGCGCGGCGGTATTCATTGAACATCGCCAGCGTGATGTGGGAACCGGGGGAGTTTCCGTCGGAAACGCAGTGGCGCGACTTTGCCGCCCTGGTCAATGAAACCGGCGCCGCCTGGATGCTCTGGGAGGGTGAACCGCTCGCGGCCACGCTGGAGCGTCTCGAAGAGATGGGTATCAGCAGCGTGGTATTCGACCCGTGCGGCAACACCCCGGACGATGGGGATTTTCTCTCTGCAATGAGTGCCAATGTCGAACGAATCAAGTCGGTGTATCAATAAAACCAGAGTACCCCCACGGCATCTTCCGGAGGTCAGCATGAAGCGTTTATTAGTTGTCGTTGTACTGGTTGCGATCGCGGGCGGGGTGACGGTGTCCCACGCCCAGATCGATCCGCAGTCGTCCCTCGTTTCCACGATGATTTTCTATACCTATGCCCAGCCCAAAGAAGGGGACGAGACGCTCAAGGGCGCCGGCCTGGGACTGATGTGGGAGCAGGTGACGTGGGACCGGCAGATGTCGATCGGGTTCGGCGCCGCGTACAGTCAATCGTGGTTCGACCGGGCGTCCGACCAGTTTTCGTATCAGCGCCTGCCGATGTACGCGATGTTCAAGTTTCTGTTCGGGTCGCCCACCTATACCGGCTACATCGGCGCCGGCCTCGGCGCCAGCATCGAGCGTATCGAAATTACCGGCGACGACGGGCTGGAGCAGCGCAAGACACAAGCGCCCTTTTCCGTGGCGGTGCCGCTGGGGATCTTTATCGCGCCCAACCCAAAGGTGGGGTTCAATTTCAACGTCACCTGGAGCTGGTCCGATAGCAATTTTCTGGAGAACGGGTCGTTCTGGGCCTTCGGGTTCGGCGTGACGTTTATCAACGACTAGCATGACCGGCGGCAGAACGGGGATGAGTATGAGACGTGCTTTGACGGGCGTAGCGGCGGCGCTGGTCCTGGCGCTGCCGGCGTGCAATCCGACGTACATCGGCCACGATTACGACCCCGATGTGGATTTCAGCCGCTTCAGGACCTTCGCCTGGTACGAGCAGACGACGATGACGGAGGGAACTCCCCGGGCGATTCAGCAGAGCGGCCTCCTGGAGGCCCGGATCCAGCGCGCCGTCAACGAGGGCCTCGAGAAGAAAGGCCTGACACGGGTCGAGAATGACCCCGACCTCCTCATCGCCTATCACATCGGGGTCGAAAACGTCACCGAAATACGAACCACGGGCTACGGCTACGGGTTCAGCGGCCATACCCGCTCCGACCACTTCCAGGAAGGGACGTTCATTCTGGACCTGATCGACACGAGTGTCGACAAGCTGGTCTGGCGTGGGACCGCCGAAGGGGTGCTCGACGAACGCCCCACACCCGACAAAATGGACCGCGACGTCGACGATATGGTCAAACGGTTGCTGCTCAATTATCCCCCGTCGCGGTAATATCTTATATAGCAATGCGTTATGTCCATCCCGTCGCCGGGCAATTGCGCTTGCAGGGGAATTGGCTCCGTGATAGTCTCTCCCCGCAATCAATGGCGTCAGCGAAAGAGGAAAACGGGCGGCGCTCACTACTGAAAGGGCCAACACAATGATTCGCACATCTATACTGGCAGCGCTCGTGGTCGTTGTTTGTGCGGGCTCGGTCCGGGCCCAGCACCCGGCGATCGAACTTAACTTTTACGCCGACTACCTCTGGACGACCAGGGTCCCTGCGACGGTGCCGGATGGAAGCGGTGGTTGGAATGCCGGCGACTTCGACATCAAGAACAACCCGGCGTACGGTATCGCGCTCGACATCGAGGTCCGCCCCGGCACGCAGGTCGAACTGTTTTACGAGCGCCAGGAGTCCGAGATGGAGTTCATTCCCAACACCTTCGGGTCGCCTACCGAGACGCTGGGGGATGTCACGACGTCGTACTATCATATCGGCGCGCTCCAGGGATTCAGGCGCGGCAAGGTGATGCCGTTCACCGGCGGCACCATCGGGGCGACGTCCCTCGATCCGAGCCAGGCCGGCGATACCAAGTGGATGTTCTCGTTCGCGTTTCACGCGGGCGCCAAGATATACCTCAGCGAGCGGATCGGCTTGAGGTTGAACGGCCGCCTGTTTGCCAGCTTCCTCGACGCCAGCGGGGGGCTCTATTTCGGTTCCGGGGGCGCCGGCCTGGCGATCGGCGGCTCCGCGCTCTGGCAGTGGGCCCTGGGTGGCGGCCTGTTTATTTCGCTGTAGGTTGACGATATTTTCAAAATGTGGTTTATTCATCGACCCTTCGGCGCCTTGCCGGTGGGTCGATATTTGTACTCAACCCCAGGAGGACTGGAAATGAAAAAGGTTATTCTACTCGC
>CBDVDJ010000091.1:0-8247 GCA_965372695.1 uncultured bacterium | reverse complement strand
AGACTCCGCTCGTACACCGTCCACTTGCTCCCGCCGTCGTTGCTGATGATCACCCCGCCGTCTCCCACCGCCCACGCCTCCTTGCCGTCGATGTAACAGACGGCATTCAGGTGCGCCGTCGTGCCGGCACTTTCGGCGTTCCACTTCGATCCGTTCCATCTGGTGACGGCGCCGTTGTCGCCGACGGCGATCGAGCCGCTGATCGCGCGCAGGGTGTCGGTAACACCGCTGGCCATCTGTTTCCAGCTTTTCCCGTCGAAGTGGGCGATCATGCCTTCCGAGCCGACGGCAAAGACGTCGTGGGCGTTGGTGCCGTCGAGGTCATAGAAGTGCTTCCGGTCCGGGTCGGCCGTGAGCTGTTCCCACGCCACGCCGCCGTTCCGGAAAACGTAGCCGTTGTCGGCCGCCACCATTATGGTATCGCCCGGAACGTCGCACCATATCGAGTTGAACGGATCCATCGAGGAATCATGGCTCATGTTGAACATGTTTCCGGCCCAGTACTGGATGAAGTTGTCCCACCCGTCGGCCGATCGGGAGACTATCCAGATCCGGTCTGAAGAGACCGCGTGCAGCGAAATGATCTCGTAGAAGTTGGTGGCGAGCGGTCCCCACTTGTCGCCGTCCCACGTCATTAAAGTATCGCCGTTGGCCGCGTAGACTTCGGTGGACGACACGGCGTCGATGTCATTCCATGGGCTGATGTTCGAGTAGCCGAGGTCGATCCACGTATCATAGGTTTTCTGGAACATTACGCCATTATCGCCGCAAGCGTAGCCGACTCCGTGGAGATTCACTTCCACACCGCGAAGCTGGACGTCATCGCCGACGGACTGTTGATCCCAGGAGTTGCCATCGTGCGAAACGATGAGCCCCCGGGTTCCCACGGCGTAGATTTGACCCGTGGGCGCTCGATGAATCGAATACAGATCGCCGGGAAGAAATCCGATTTCCAACTGCCACGCGTTATCGGCCACCCGGCTCCAGATTTCGTTCTGACCCGCCGCGTGTGCGACAACGGGATCGTCGCCTGTCCCGCCGATCAGGTGGACGTCTTCCAGATCGGGACCGTTCGGAATCGAGACGTTTGTCCAGACCGCGCTGGCCCAGTCCTGCAATAATTCCCTGTACCCCTGCCACGCCAGACCGCCGGGGCCGACGGCAAGGGTCCGGCGGCCTTCGCCGTGCGTTCCCGTGAACCCTGTTCCGGCAGGTTCTTCGAACACCACGGCGAAGTTGCCGTCCGGGTTCGTCGCCACTACTTCTCCGTCAGATGTCACGAAACGAACGGAACTTGCGAAACTCGTTATGTTTCCGGTCGCCGGGTGGTCGGGAAACTCCCATGTTCCGAACGATTCCCTGAACAGAACGTAGACGCCGGATGCACCTGGTTCGGAACCGTCACCGCCGATATAAACCATGTCGTGCGAGGATCCAACGGCATTCAGGTTATTCCTGATGCCAATGTTCACCGGACTGAATCTCGAGTCGGCCCTGATCCTCGAGAGCATGACACCGCCGTCCCCCACGACGATGGGCACATCAGAGCCGTCACGAAAAGTGATGTCATTGAAATCCGTACCGCAACGATAAAGCTCCAGGAGCAGCGGTGTCGATGCATCGTCGTCTCGGGGATTCAGGATTCCGCTGTGTTCTTCATCGTTGCAGTTGAAGCAGGAATCAGTGCAGCCGATAAGGATGAGTAATAGCCCCAGTGCAATACGGCTAAAAACTTGACGCGCCATGATGACCTCCCCGGTTCGGGCGCATGAAGGGACATATTCGGAGTGCGTGGTATTAATTATACGCTTTCGGGCCGATCCAAATCAACGGATTCATGGAAGGTTTTGTAACCGAATAAAATACGGCGGATTGGTCGCAACCCTGATGGGCCGTTTTTCGTCCTATCTTTTGTCGACGGACACTTCAAAACGGGCTCCGAATCCCCTATAATGGGGGCTCTTTTATTTATATCCAGGCAATGGTCAGTGGGTCTCAAAATCACTCTGCAGATCTTTACATTCACCGACGCTTCTCAACAACAGAGGAGGCATCTCTATGTCTTTTAATCGTATACGCGTGATGGTCGCGGTGCTGGCCGCGTTCGTCCTCGTGCCGGCGATCGCCGGCGCCCAGACGAAGTTATTGCGCTTTCCCGATGTTCACGGCGACAAGGTCGCCTTCTGTTATGCGGGTGACCTGTGGCTCGCCCCGGCGAGTGGTGGGACGGCGTGGCGCCTGACGACGGCGCCGGGTCAGGAACTGTTTCCGCATTTTTCGCCCGACGGCAAAACGGTGGCGTTCACGGGGCAGTACGACGGCGACGAGCAGGTCTACGTCGTTCCGGTCACGGGCGGACCGCCGACGCAGCTCACCTTCTACCCGGCGGTGGGGCCGCTCCCGCCGCGCTGGGGTTACGACAACCAGGTCTACGGCTGGACGGTCGACGGCAAGGGTGTCCTCTTCCGCTCGATGCGCGACGGTTGGGACCTGACCGACACGCGACTCTATACGGTCGACATGGACGGCGGTCTGCCGGAAGTGCTGCCGATGCCGGTATCGGGCGGCGGTACTTTCTCGCCCGACGGCAAGCAGGTGGCGTACTCGCCCTTGATCCGCGACTTCCGCACGTGGAAGCGCTATCAGGGTGGTTGGGCGCAGGACCTCTACATCTTCGACCTGACCACCTACGAGGCCACGCAGATCACAGACAACGACCGCACCGAGCGCGACCCGATGTGGATCGGCGGCAAGGTCTACTTCACCGCCGACTGGGACGGGACGCTCAATCTGTATGTGTATGACGTGGCCGCGCGTGAGACGCAGCAGCTCACCTCGAGCAAGGAATTTGACATCCGCTGGCCGTCCGGGTCGGCCGACGGCCAGATCGTCTACGAAGAGGGTGGGGAACTGCGGATCTACGCGACGGACTCGGGCGACGTTTCCGAGATCGAGATCTATGTGCCCGACGACGGTGTCAACATGCGCCCTTCGCGGGTGTCGGCATCGGGTAACATCGAGAACTGGGGCCTCAGCCCCAAGGGCAAGCGCGCGGTATTCGCCGCGCGCGGCGACATCTTCACGGCGCCCATCGAGCACGGCCCGACGCGCAACCTGACCAACTCGTCGGGCGCGCACGACAAGTGGCCGGCGTGGTCACCCGACGGCAAGCAGATCGTGTTCATCTCGGACATGTCCGGCGAAGAAGAGCTCTACCTGGTCAACCAGGACGGCGCGGGTGAGCCCGAACGGCTCACCAGCGACGGCAAGGAGATGCGCTATCTTCCCCTCTGGTCGCCCGACGGCAAGTACATCGCCTTCAGCGACAAGAACGGCAAGCTGTGGCTCGTCGACGTCAAGTCGAAGAGCAAGAAGCAGGTCGCCGACGAGCGCGACAACTTCGTATTCGACTATACGTGGTCGCCCAACGGCGGACACCTCGCGTTTACCCTCACCGATCCCAACGGCTTCAACGCGATATGGATCTACAGCGTCGACGACAGCAAGCTCCGCCGGATTACCGGCGAGTTGTTCAACGAATTCGAACCGGTGTGGGACTCGAGCGGTGACTACCTCTATTATTTCAGCGACCGCCAGTACTACCCGCAGATCGCGGCTAACGAGTGGAACTACGCGCTCAACCGCGAGACCGGTATCTTCGTGCTCTCGCTCCGCAAGGACGTCAAGAACCCGTTCCCTCCGCGCAGCGATGAAGTCGAGATCGAGGATGACTCGAAGGACGGCGACGATAAGGATAAGAAAGACAAGAAAGACAAAGATAAAGACAAGGACGGCGACGAGGACAAGGACAAGAAGAAGGAGTACATCAAGATCGACTTCGACGGCCTGGCTCAGCGGGTCGTCCGCGTCCCCGTCGAGGACGACAACTACTTCAACCTCCACGCCATCGAAGGCTTCCTCGTCTATGGACGGGGCGGACCGTTTTACTACGGCCGGTCGAGCGATATCAAGCCCTCTATCCACTTCTTCGACCTGAAGGAGCGCGAGGACAAGACGGCCGTCGAGAAGACCGGCTCTTACTCGCTCTCCGGTGACGGCAAGAAGATGCTGGTGCGGGCGAAGGGGGCGTTCAAACTCTACGACGCCAAGCCGAAGCCGGGAGACGCCAAGACCGTATCGACGTCGGGCCTCCAGGTCGACCGCATTCCGGCCGAGGAGTGGGCGCAGATCTTCGACGAGGTGTGGCGCCGCTTCCGCGACTTCTTCTACGCGGCCAACATGCACGGCTACGACTGGGCGGCAATCGGCGACCGCTACCGGGCGCTCTTGCCCCACGTCGCCCACCGTTCCGACCTCAACTACGTCCTCGGCGAGATGGTGGCCGAGCTGAGCGCGTCGCACTCGTACATCCAGGGCGGCGACTTCGACAATCCCGACCGGGCCGCCGTGGCACTGCCGGGCGCGCGCTTCGAACTCGACGAGAAGGCGGGGCGCTACCAGATCGCGCGGATCATGCACGGTCAGAACGAAGAACCGAGATACCGGGCGCCGCTCACCGAGATCGGCGTCGACATCAACGAGGGTGACTACGTCCTCGCCATCAACGGACAACCGCTGACGGCGAACGACAACCCCTACCAGGCACTCCGCAACAAGGCGTCGAGTGCGGTGACGTTCAAGGTCAATTCGAAGCCCGACGAGAAGGGCGCGCGCGACGTGACCTTCGAGCCGCTGAGCTCCGAACGCGCCCTGTCGTACCTCGCCTGGGTGCAGGGGAACATGGATTACGTCGACAAGGCCACCGACGGCCGCGTCGGTTACATCCACATCCCCGACTGCGGCTCCAACGGCCTGCGCGAATTCATCAAGTACTTTTACGGGCAGCTCCGCAAGGAAGGGCTGATCCTCGATGCGCGCGGCAACGGCGGCGGCAACACGTCGCAGATGTTCATCGAACGCCTGCGCCGCGAGCTGTTGAGCGTCGACTACTCGCGCAACAGCGAGTACCCGAGCACGTATCCCGCCACCGTGTTCCACGGGCACCAGGTGTGCCTGCTCAACGAGGTGTCGGCCAGCGACGGCGATATCTTCCCGGCCATGTTCCGCAAGGCCGGCCTCGGTCCCTTGATCGGCAAGCGGTCGTTGGGCGGTGTCGTCGGTATCTCCGGCCGTGGTCCCCTGATCGACGGCGGGACCGTGTTTGTGCCCGAATTCGGCTTCATCACCCTCGAGGGCGAGTGGGACATCGAGAACTACGGCGTTGATCCCGACATCGAGGTGGAGAACACACCGAAGTCGGTCATCGAGGGACAAGACCTCCAGTTGGAGCGCGGAATCGAAGAGGTCATGAAGATGATCAAGGCGAATCCCAAAAAGATGCCGCCGCGTCCGAAGGACCCCGTGAAGACGCAGTAGTAAAACATGCCGACTCTGGTTACAACCGGTTCACATCGAAGGGTCGGGGCGCACAGACGCTCCGGCCCTTTTTGTATCTGTTGGACGAACCGGACGGCGACCCGCCTGAAGTTCGAGTCCAATCTGGGGAGCCAGATTTTATTTATGGCTGTTTTCGAACCACGGCATATAAGCTCTTTCACGCGCAATTTTAAACCATACGTAGTCGGGTACTCGGACGGCTTCGTAATGACATTGTCGCGTACGTGGGCGGCTAGCGCAGCGGCTTGATTTCGGTGGTTACTTTATTCAGTGGGACGGCCCTCATTCTCCGGCCCATCGGAAATGATGCGTCCCCCGCGTGGACAACCGTTAGAGATGATAGACGGAGATCGTCGATCGCCGTGTGCATCGACCGTGTGGCCTTGGGAGCTGTGGTTCTCTTGAACTCGAATCCGAGCCGAGAGTTTCCGCGGACAACGAGAAGATCGATTTCTCCGCCTCCATGTGTGCCCCAGAAGAAGCACTCTTCGACTCGCGCACCGAGATGTTGCACCACCTGATTGAGGGCAAATCCTTCCCACGATGCCCCGACCTTCGGATGTGCCTCCAGGTCCCGAAGCGTTCTCAAGCCGAGAAGTGTGTGCAGGAGTCCCGAATCGGCCAGGTAGACCTTGGGGGACTTTATCTGGCGCTTCTTGACGTTTGCGTGCCAGGGCGGGAGCTGGCGAACAACCAATGCACTCGTGAGCGTATCCAGGTAGCGCCGGACGGTCGTGTCGGAAACCCCGAAGGACCGGCCAAACTCTGACGCGTTCCAGATCTGACCGTGATAATGAGCAAGCATGATCCAAAAGCGGCGCAGTGCGCGGGCCTCGATCCGGATTCCCAGTTGTGGGAGATCCCGCTCAAGAAACGTGTTCACGAAACCTTGTCGCCACTGCTCGCTTCCTGAAAGCGACCGCTCGAGGAATGCTCGCGGAAAACCACCGCGCAGCCACAGCCGCTCGACGTTCTCTGTACCTATCTCGCCCAGCGCAAATCCCGGCAGTGCGTAATAGTGTACGCGTCCCGCGAGTGACTCCGAGCCCTGGCGAAGCAACTCCGGTGATGCGCTGCCGAGGATTAGAAAGCGGGCTGGCTTGCGGGGGCGGTCGGCCAGCACGCGGAGGATCGGGAACAACTCGGGGAGGCGCTGGATTTCGTCGATGACGACCAATCCCCTTGCATGCTTAAGGGCCAGCATGGGATCCTGCAGCCGGGCGAGATCCTCTGGATTCTCAAGGTCGTAAAATGTTGTGGTTCCGCGATGGGACCTGGCAAACGTCTGTGCCAGTGTCGTTTTGCCAACCTGGCGGGCTCCCACGATTCCGGTCACCGGGTAACGGGCAATCAAGCGTTTGAGGGCCTGCAGGTGGTGGGTTCTCTTAACCATGCGTCTGACCATACCTTGAAATATCAACTAGAGACACCGAATTATCAAGGTCGATTTGTTGGGTGGTTCGTACGCGCCGTGGAAACCTGCGTCACAGGTCGGTCAAGTTGTTGTATTCGGGCAGCTTGACAGGCGGTGAGCAACGCAAGGGGGGGGCGAGACGCGTCCTGTCCGGGGAGCCAACTTCTTAAGGCAACACCCGCAACAGGTTCGGTTGCAGGGTATCGCATTTTGGGCCGATAGATACCCGATCACACCGGACCCAAACACGGTCACTCAGATGACCAAGGACGATTCGGTTATCGTGAACGCCTTACATCGTTCGGGATGCGGCCGAGACTTTCACTGCTGCGAACAGCGGCGTGTATTCGAGGGATGATGATGTGCCTGCTCAACGAGGTGTCGGCCAGCGACGGCGATATCTTCCCGGCCATGTTCCGCAAGGCCGGCCTCGGTCCCTTGATCGGCAAGCGGTCGTTGGGCGGTGTCGTCGGTATCTCCGGCCGTGGTCCCCTGATCGACGGCGGGACCGTGTTTGTGCCCGAATTCGGCTTCATCACCCTCGAGGGCGAGTGGGACATCGAGAACTACGGCGTTGATCCCGACATCGAGGTGGAGAACACACCGAAGTCGGTCATCGAGGGACAAGACCTCCAGTTGGAGCGCGGAATCGAAGAGGTCATGAAGATGATCAAGGCGAATCCCAAAAAGATGCCGCCGCGTCCGAAGGACCCGGTCAAGACGCAGTAGTGAGAGGATCTGATTCCAGAGTTGAGAAGGGCCGGAGTGCATGCGCACCCCGGCCCTTTTTGGCGATAGCCCAACGACTATTCAGACGGATTTTCCGGAACCTGGAAAATCCCCCGTAGATCCTCGCTCGAGGATATCAACTGTTCGACAAAACTGTCCGTCTGTGTCCCCTTGTCTGCCCACAGTCGCCACTGGTAGATCTCTCCCGGCCGCAGAGCGGGAGTGCCTGGCTGGCTGTCGAAATTATAGATAACGCTGTCTGCGTCAGCCCCGATGAAATCATGATTGACTGTTCCGTCGCTATTGAGTCCGCCCCAGAGAACATTGCCGCTATAGTCCTTCACCTCGATGAAATATTCCTTCGTCGAAGGATAGGGCTCCCACCTGAAGATGGGCACCTGTGACTCCGCCATGAAAGCAATGGTCATGTCCGCGGGATTCGTTGGCGAAACGAGGGTGATGGAGCCGGTGACGCTGAAATTCAGCTCCCGAGTTTCCGAAGTCGCAAAAGTGATATCCAGACCACCGGGATTCTTGAATAACCAGTCGGGATCGATGACGTACCCGTCATTCTGCAGCGAAGCCCAGGCGAGGTAGGAGCCGTCGGGGATGCCATCGATCCTGTAATTCAGACCCGTCACATCGCTCATCACGGACAGGCCCGGAATGACCGCGCGGGTCTCCGGGTCCAACAGGGTAATGTCGAC
>CBDVDJ010000090.1:0-8385 GCA_965372695.1 uncultured bacterium | reverse complement strand
CGCGCGCTTGCCCGACGGCCCGAGGCTATAATCAGAGATCTGGTCGCCGACACTCACCCAGTGCGGGCGCGCCCACGGGAAGTCCCCGCGCACCGTGATGGACAGCCTCGCTGGTTCGCCGCCCGACGCGTCGAGGACGTGGAGGTACCCGCCGTTCTCGATGACCAGCCGGCCCGCGGCCCCATCGAGGTTTTTGCAGTCGAACTCGGTGAAACGGGTACGCTGGGTCAGTTCTTTCGTCGCCACGTTGTAGCTCCACACGTTCATCGCAAAGTCGCGATCGGACAAAAAGAAGATCGTCTCACCCAGCCACACGGGATCCATATCGCGCGACCCGTCCCACGGAAGCTTCTCCATGTCGTAGCTCGACAGGTCGAGGATCCGGATCGGGTTGTTCTGGCCGCCGCGGTAGTTGCGCCACTCCGTTTCCCACGGGTCGACGGCCTGGTAGACAAAGCGCTTCCCGTCGGGCGAGAAGTGGCCTTCGGCGACGCGCGGTATCGGCATCCGCACCGGCATTCCGCCCTTGAGCGAAACCGTGAAGAATTGCAGGTGCGGCTGCGGCGCGTTGACGCGGCCCGACGCGAATACGACCGACTTGCCGTCGACCGTCCAGCCCCGCACCTCGTCGGACGCGGGATGCCAGGTGAGGCGGCGGGGTTCGCCGCCGGCCAGCGGCACCACGAAGACGTCGACGTTGCCGTCGTACTCGCCGGAAAAAGCGATCATTGTACCGTCGGGAGAGAAATGCGGATTCGTCTCCGCGCCGGTGAACGTCGTCAGCCGCCTCGCGTCGCCGCCGTCGAGCCCCGCGATCCAGATGTCGTTCGCATAAACGAAAGCGATCTGCGTGTCGCTGATCGACGGATTCCGCAGGAGCCTTGTTTCCTCTCCCGCCGCCGTCACGGCGAGCGCGACCAGGATAATCTGCGCCAGTATGATGCACCGCTTCATTTTGACCCCCGGTTTGAATCCTCTTCGTAACCGATCTTCTTCGACAGGCGGGTGCGGCTCTCGACGAACGCCCCGCTGCCCCTCGCGATCTCGTTGCCTTCGGCGTCCATCAGAACCGCCTCGGCCAGGTAGTGCCGGCCCGAACGGCCCACGTAACGTCCTCGCGCCACCAGCTCGCCCTTCGACACCGGCCGCGAAAATTCGACGTTGAAACTCACCGTGAGCACGAACACGCGCTCGACGAGTGAATTGACCGCAAAAAACGCGGCGTCGTCCATCGCCTTGAAGTACACCGAGCCGTGGACCGCGTTCGCCGCGTGGAAAAACTTTTCCTGTACGGGTATCACGACCTCGGCTTCGCCCTCGGTGACGCGTATGCCCGGGTCATAATACTCGTTGTTGGGACCGTTGATGTACATGCGCTCCAGTTTGGCGAAGTGCGCCGACATCTTCTCCCGGTTGTGCGCTTCGATACCCTTTTGTATGCGGCTCTTGAAACTGTGGGGGGCTATCCGACCGCACTCGCCCTTGCCCTCGGGGTCCGGCACGCACATCCGGAAGCACCACGGCGTACGGTTCCGCGTGAGCGGGCACCCGAGGTAGGTGTAGTCCTTCATACCCTTCGACGTCCGTATCTTGATTTTGCGAAGGGTCATCGTGTGTCTCCTCCCAGGGTGCCCGGCGGCCACTTGAAGTAGGCGTCGCGTTCGATGTCCTGGACTTCCACCGTTATCTGCAGGTCGAGGGATTCGGAGGCGGGGCGAAAAACGCCGGTGAGGTATTCGAGCAGTCGTTCGCCGAGCTCGCGCTTCGTTTCCGGCGGGCGGCCGGCGAGGATACGAACCTCGGCGTGGACGAACGCTCCCCCCTCACCTCCATCGCCGGTGCGGAACACGTCGCGGACGACACGGCGGCTCTTGCAGTTTTCGATGGGGAGGCCGATCGTGCCGGCGACCATTTCGTGTATCGCGCCCAGCAGTTCCTGCGCCGGAACCGGCGGCACGACATTCGACGAGTACTCGAGCGTGATTTGCGGCATGGAGAGTCTACGCCTCAATCGTTGGGCGCGGGCATCAGGAACCAGAGTACGAGGTACACGATGGTTCCGGGAAACGCGGCGCTGAGGATCGACACCAGGACGTATATGATGCGGACGCGGGTCGACGGCCAGCCGTACCTCTCGGCGATGCCGCCGCACACGCCGGCGATGATACGGTCGTTCGACCTCCTGAGCTCGTTTGTCTTCTCCGGCATGATTGCTGTCTCACCCGGCCCGCCGGCTCAGGATTTCTCCCAGACGATTTCGATGCTTTCGCGCTCGCCGAGAGCCTTGTTCAACAGATCGATCAGCGCCTTGTCGGCGCCGGCGTCGGCGAGCATGTCGATCGTCGTCCGGTTGAGGTAATAGTCGGTGTCGCCCTCCCACTCTTCCTCCAGGTTGTCGATGAGAAACTGGAGTTCGTCTTTTGTTATCGAGCCGAGAAGGTCACCCGTATCAACGTCACGCAGCTTGATCATGTTCCGCTCCTTGTCTATGGCATATTGCGAATCCGGACTTCGATATCGTCGTGATCGGCGAGCAGCGCGGTGAGTTCCGCCGTATCCGTCTCGCCGTAGTGGTACGGATAGAGCACCCGCGGCCCGAACGCGACCGCGGCGTCCGCCACCATCTCCGGCGTCATCGTGTAAGGCAGGTTCATCGGCAGGAACGCGATGTCGATGTTCTCGAGCGTTTTCATCTCCGGGACATTTTCCGTGTCGCCGGCGATGTAGACCTTCGTCTTCCCGAACGTCAACACGTAACCGTTGCCCTCCCCTTTCGGGTGGAACACATCCCCGTTGTCCCGTTTGTGAACGATGTTGTAAGCGGGAACGGCCTCGATACCGATGCCGAGGAATGTCTCAACGTCCCCGTTCTTCATGACCGTGGCGTCGTCGATCGTCTCGGCGCACCGCGCCGTGCAGACGACAACGGTTTTTTCGGTTCGGATGTCTTTGAGCAGAGCCGCATCCATGTGGTCACCGTGGTGGTGCGTGATGAGAACCAGGTCGGCGCGGGGCTGTGAAACGTCCCGCGCTTCAATAGTCCCGGCGCGGGGCAGGGTCGAGTAGTCACCGACACGGCCGACGGGGTCGATGTGGATCGTCTTGCCGCCGAACGTCATCATGAGCGTCCCGTGGCCGATGAACACAATCTCCAGATCGCCGGCCGACGTCTCGAAAACATCTTTCGTGAGCGCGTCGGCGCCCGACGGCACGGCCAGGGCCAGCACGAGAGCGGCGGCCAGACACCCACCGATACGGCGACTGCGCTCCGTCCGTTCGCGATTGCTCATGTATCTCCCTCCTCGACGGGGCTACTGCCCCTGGACGGTCTTACCCAGCTCGTTGATCCTGATAAACATCGAGTTGAGCCGGGCGGCATTCATCTGGTTGTAGTTGAACACCAGACGCGGCAAGTCGGCAATCTCGGGCTCGTTCGCCTCTTCGGAGAACGCCGCCGTCTTTTCGATCCGGCCCTTGTCGACGATTTCCGAAAACTCGTCGTTGAGCACCTCGCCGTGCTCGTCGGTCAGTTCCTTCTGGAGCCGGACCACGAGCTTGCGGTGCACGAGCCGCATGGAATGATAAGTGGAGTAATAGAACTTCACCCACTCGACACCCTCTTCGGGCGTGTTGCAGATCCGGTAGAGAGAAACGTCTTCCTCGGATATCAGGCCGCGCCCGAGCATCTGCTCGCGCACGAACCGGTCCCAGTTGACCCAGTAGTCGTCTTCCGGGAGCTCCATGAGGATGAGCGGCATCGGCGGCGCCTTGCCCGACTGCAACAGCGTGAGGGTTTCGAATCCCTCGTCCTGGGTTCCGAATCCGCCGGGGAACAGGACCACGGCGTCGGCCTCCATGAGGAAGAACAGCTTGCGCGTGAAGAAATATTTGAACGTGATCAACTTGGGGTCGTCGGCGACGATTTCGTTGGGCGCCTGTTCGCCCGGCAACAGGATGTTGACCCCGAAGCTCATCTCCTTGCCGGCGCCGACGTTGCCCGCCTTCATGATACCCTCGGCGGCGCCGGTGATGACCATGTAGCCGTTGTCGGCCAGCTGGCGGGCGAATTCGACGGCCATCTGGTAACGGGGGTCGTCTTCGGGCGTGCGCGCCGAGCCGAAGATCGACACCTTGCGCGCGTGCCGGTACGGTTTGAATATGCGCGCCGCGTAACGCACCTCGCCCAGCATCCGGCCGATCACCTTGAGGTCGAGTGTGCCCAGTTCGTCGCGCTTGACCTTGAGCGCGTTGAACAATATGTCGCGGTGCAGAATGTCTTTGAGGTTGTCGCGGTTTTCACCCGCTTCGTAGATCCGGGTGACTTCGTCGATGATTTCCTCTAGGGTACCCATTTTCTTGTTGTCTGCCATATATTTCGGGCTCCTGCCTCAGTCGTTAAATCCCAGGACGTCGAGCAATTCTATCATATTGCGGTTCTTCATGACATAGTCGGCGCCCCGCTCCAGCTCTTCCGAGCGGGGGTTGAACGCCACCAGGTAGCCGGCCACGCCGATCAGCGGGACGTCGTTGCCGCCGTCGCCGATGAACGCCGTTCGCTCGAGCGGTACGCCGTGACGGGCGGCCAGGTCGCGAAGCGCCAGCGGCTTGCCGTGGAGGTCGTAGGGCGTCGCTTCCCCTCCCGTCACCCGGCCGTCGCCGTCGAACAGGATCTTGTTGGTAAACACGTCGTCGAACGGGTGGTCGGGGAAGAGGGTGTCGATCACCACGTCGATCGTACCGGAGATGACGGCGAGGTGGGCGCCGCGATCCTTGATGGCGTAGACCGTTTCGAACGCGCCAGGGTACACCACGAACTCGCGCACCGCCTCGACGACGCGTTCGCGCGTGGCGCCCGCTTCGATCCATCCGCCGACATCGAGGCGCACCCACTCGGCGTAGTCGATCTCGCCGTCGAGGTACATCTGGTACCGTTCCTGGTTCACGCTGTCGTCACCGGTGAAACGCAGGTTGAGGATCTCCCAGATCACTTTGCCGCTGGGGTGCCTGATCAACGTCCCGTCGACGTCGAAACAGACGAGATCGAATTTTCTGCTGTTGCCCATCGCCTCTCCTGTTCCCCGGGACGGGGGCTGCGAAGCGTCCCGCGCTATCATATATCCGGCGAGGGGCTGCGTAGCGTCCCACGCTATCATATATCCGGCGAGGGACGATGATAAGCGATCTGTTTGTGTAAGTCCATAACGGGATTTGGACTTGCATCGAGGCGCGTATCGCATAGAATGAAGATTGAGATTCAAGGGCGGACCACCGCCCGGAAAGAGCCCGGAATATGCCTCCTCCCGGCAATCAGAATCACGATCCTTCCACGTGGGTCGAAGACCACGGCGATGCGCTGTATCGATTCGCGCTGTTGCGCGTCAAGGACCCCATCGTGGCCGAAGATCTCGTGCAGGAGACCTTCCTCTCGGCGCTCAAGGGCATCGGGGGGTTCAAGGGCGGATCGACACTGAGGACGTGGATGGTCGGGATCCTCAAGCACAAGATCATCGACCATTTTCGCAAGGGCAAGCCCGAGATCCTCGCCTCCGACCTGGCCACGATGGAGAACGAAACGATCGCCGACCGCCTCGATCGCTCCGACCAGCGCAAAGAAAAGCCGCTGCCCTGGCACGTCGACCCGGATAAGTTGTTGGAAAACAAGGAGTTCTGGGACGTGCTGCTGGGCTGCCTCGACGGCCTCCCCGAAACCCACCGGAGGGCGTTCTCGCTGCGCGAGATCGACGGGATCAAGGGGGACGAGATCTGTAAGATTCTGAATATCACCGCGACCAATTTGTGGGTGATACTTCACCGGGCGAGAGGAAAGCTCCGTAAGTGTCTAAACACCAACTGGTTCAAAACAACGTAATCGCCACTCGGAGAAGTGACCGGCAATGATGTCATGTGAAACAGCCGCCAGAATGATTTCGGAGGGCAAAGACCGTCCGCTGTCATTGGGCGAGAAAATGGGCCTCAGAATGCACCTGGCAATGTGCGCCCTCTGCCGGGGCTACCAGAAAAACCTCGAAATGCTGAGCCAGATCTCGGCCCGCGCCGGCGACGCCGTCATGTCCGCGTTCGGCCGCACGGACACAGATTTCGCGCTTCCCTCGACGTCCAAGCAGCGCATGAAGGACAAGCTCGACGACGCCAGCCATTCCGACTAAAACGGGCACATCCGAATCAAACCCGGTAACTCCGAACAAACCCGGTAACTCTGAACGAAACCGGTAACTCTGAACGAAACCGGTAACTCCGAACAACACCGGCAACTCCGACTAAAACCCGGCGACACCAATTCGTCGAACTGGTAAATAATTTACCGCCATTATGGCGGCAAAAAGACTTTACACCTTCATTGATTCGCGACTCGGGGCGGGGCGGATGCCGGCCACAGTGCAGGGGTCGGTCTTCGCGGGGTGACTGGACCGTTTGTCGCCGAACATAATCGAGGGTCCAACAGTGAGGCGACAACCGAGACGGTCGCGCCATGTGGGCGGGCCTACGTGCTGGATCCCTGGGCGGCCGTCGTGTCCCGGAACCCCGTGACAACCGGCCAACCAGCAACTCCTAGCGGAAGCGGAAGCGGAAACGGCTTTTGAAGTGACGCAGGTTCAGGTCGCGGCCGTGGACCACCTCGATCGCCGGGATGCGGTCGCGATTCTCGTGGAGTACGCGGATCGTTTCGCACAACGCGAACAGGTCCTGGTCCTCGTACGACAGCCGCGGTACCGACGCGCGCACGTTGTTCACGCGCGGGTCCGGCGCGATCTCTTTCCCGTTCTTGTACGCGCCGAAGGCGTAGATCCCCAGTTCGCACAAACGGTGCCCCCCGAAGAGCAACAGCGCCGTAAAGGCGATCCCCCGGAATTCATCGTCCCTGGCACCCGTCCCCTCAAAGAAACGGTCCATATCCAGATAGACGGCGTGTCCTCCGACCGGTTCCTTGATGGGAATGCCGTACGAGAGCAGCTTGTTGCCAAAGCGCCCCACCTGGTGGATGCGCGCGTCGAGGTATTCGTCGCGAACGACGGTCTTGAGCCCCTCGGCCAGCGCCTTGAGGTCGCGGCCGGCGAGACCGCCGTAAGTGGGGTGGCCTTCGGTGAGGATCTGGCGGTCAACGAGCATCTCGCTGAAGTGGGGGTACTGTTCCTGGAACAACCCTCTCTGCTTGAAGTAGACGGCGCCGCCGATGTTGACGAGGCCGTCCTTCTTGAAGCTGATGTGGAAACCGTCGACCTGTTCGAACATTTCGTGGACGATCGACACGATGGAACGATCGGCGAAACCGGGTTCCTTGTGCTTGATGAACCACGCGTTCTCGGCGAATCGGCACGCGTCGAAGAACAAAGGTACGTTGTGGCGCCGGGTGAGTTCGTGCGCCTCCTTGATGTTGGCCATCGATACGGGCTGGCCGCCGCCGGTGTTGTTGGTGATGGTGATGTAGACGAGCGGAACGCGGTCGGGCGCGGCCTCGAGGAGCGCGGCGAGGTCGTCGATGTTGATGTTGCCCCGGAAGGCAAAATCTTTGTGGTCGTCGAGGTGCTCGCGGCACGGCAGGTTGAGGGCGACCATGTTATTATCCTCGACGTTGCCCTCGGTGGTGTCAAAGTGCGAGTTGTTGGGAATGATGAACCACGCGGCGCCGGCCTTCTGCGCGCCGGCCTCGAGCCGCCGCCGGAGGTCTTCGTGAAGCCCTTCGGGCGGCGCGACGTCTTCGCCGATTTTCGCCGCCGCGCCGAGTTCGCGGTTGAGAATGCCGAAGAAGGCGTGCTCGGCGGATCGTCCCTGGTGGAACAGAAAGAGGTTCTCGCACAGCTTGTCGTGCTGGGCCCAGTCGGGGCCGAACGTCTGGACGAGGCGGTCGCGCACCTCGAAGTAGCCTTCGTTGGACCCGTAGGCCTCGTCGCCGAGGAGCAGGGCGGCCCACTGCTCGGTGGTCATGGTCGTGGTCCCGGAGTCGGACAGGAAGTCACACCCCGGGATGTTGTGCGCGGGAAACATGAACACGTTGAGGCCGGCTTCCTCGAGCAGCCGCCGCCGCAGGTCGAACTGGTCCATGCGGCAGTCGCGGAACCGGACCATGCCGGTTCGGTAGGGCCTGGGTGTGAAGTACCCCGAGGGCTCCGGTACGCGGTCGATGAGTTCCTGGAACTTGTTCTCAAAAAAGGCGAGGACGTCTGACATGGCGCTGATTCCTGTATTGATGAGTGGTCGAGGACGATTATTCCTGCCGCCACGATACTCCAACTCGACGGCTCCCTCAACCCTTTCTCCCCCTCGACAGTCTGCTCCAGCATCGTGAGAGGCCGTACACCCAGGGGCGGGGGTCGACGGCGAATTGCGGAGCGCCGGCCGGTTCGCCCATGGACGTTCAGGGAGCAC